>JAOZNE010000257.1:0-2798 GCA_029933955.1 Phycisphaerae bacterium | reverse complement strand
AAATCCGAAATCGAAAATCTGAAATCGAACCGTTGCATGGCAAGAAAAAGAAAAGAAAAAACATGGGCAAGATGTTCAGGCTACGGTGTTTTTTCTCGCGTCAATGTCCACTGGGCGGAATTGTTTTGGCGGCTTAGCGTGAAAGAGCCTTGCATGGTCTGGCTTGTTATTTCCAGCAGCCAAATGTCCTGGCCCGGCTTGTTGCAGCGGTATCGTCCCTGCTGAACTCTGCGAACTTCGCCCCGGCCTGCCGAGATAGGTCCTTCGTATGTAAGGTATTCCAGCCTATGATCCGTCAGCTGAGTGCCCAGCGTTGAACAGCCTGGTTGCAACTCGGCGGGATTTTGCGCAAACCGCCAACAGGCCAGGGCCTGGCCCGCTTCGAGCAGGAAGTCAAAGTGTCTCAGCCCGTGGCCAAGGTGTTCCAATATCACAAACGAACCGCTCATGTCCACATGGTAAGGCCCGAGCGGCAAATTGCAACTACGCTATAAAAACAGAAAAAACAAAAAAAAGAAAAGTTTACCGCAAAAGAACACAGAGAACGCGAAGAGAAATATAATTTGAAAAAAACGAATGGATTCCCCATGCACTTGTTTGCAAAACTTTAGAATGTCGAAAACTTTTTACATGAGCTAACAACTCTCTGAAACTTTGCAAATAAGTGCTGGGGAACGACAACAAAAAAAGAACTTCACGCTCTTCATGGTGAATTTTTGCGTAGCCGTGAACGGTTACGAATCGGGACATTACGAATCAGAACACTTGACGCGACGGGCCTGGGCGAATAGGCTTTGCGAACGATGAAGACAATGAAACCAAGCGAATTGGCCAAGATTATCGGCGGCGAGTTTTGTCCCTGCTCGGACGATGCGGACGAGCCCCCCCTGTGCGGGCTGGCTCCGCTGGAACACGCCCAGCGGCAGGACGCTACGTTCCTGGCCAACGACAAGTATATTTCGCAGGTGGCCCAGACCCAGGCTGGGGCTGTTATCGTCGATAAAAAGTTCACGCTCCCAGCTGGGGCCAAGCCTAAGAATCTCATCCGCTGCGACGACGCGTACCTGGCCTTCCGCGAGGCGATGGTAACATTCTACGGCTTCCGCGAGCACCCCTTCACCGGCCTAAGCGACCGGGCGGAAATTCACCCCACCGCCAAAATCGCCGATGGCGTAAGCGTCGCGGCGCTGGCGAGCATCTCAACGGAGGTTGAGATAGGCCCGGGCTCGGTGATATATCCCGGCGCGTTCGTCGGGCCAGGCTGTAAGATCGGGCGGGACTGCATCGTCTATCCAAACGCCTGTCTATACGAAAAAACCGTCCTCGGCGACCGCGTAACCGTCCACGCCAACAGCAGCATCGGCGTCGATGGGTTTGGCTATGCGACCCACGCAAACGCCGACGGGGTTGTGTTCCACGACAAAATCCCAACGCCAGGCTGGGTCGAACTGGAAGACGATGTCGAGATAGGCTCGTGCTGCTGCATCGAGCGGGCCACAATGGGCGCGACGGTTATCGGAGCGGGAACGAAATTCGCGGACCAGGTCGCCATCGGCCATGGTACAAAACTCGGCAAGCACTGCCTGATGGTATCTCAGGCTGGAATCGCAGGCTCGACGATGGTGGGGGACTATTGCGTTTTCGCGGGCCAGGCTGGCGTGGTCGGACACATTAAAATCGGCACCGGCGCGCGTATCGGCGCCCAGGCTGGGGTGTCCAACGACATCCCCGCCGGGCTGGATGTACTCGGCAGCCCCGCCCTGCCACGCGCCCAGGCCAGGCGTGTGGTCATGGCTACGGTGAAACTGCCCGAACTTCGCAACACCGTGAAAAAACTTACCAGGCAGTTGGCAGACGTCCAGGAAAGGCTCGCCCAGTTGGAGCGGTCGCCGGATGGCGGAGAGGCGAAATGACCTCGGTGGGTCTGATAGCCGGGGCTGGTCGTGTGCCCCTGATGGTGGCTGACGGCATAATCGCGTCAGGCCACAAGCTGGTAACGCTGGGCATAAGCGGGTTTGCGTCGGACAGGCTCGTCGGGCTGAGCGACGAGTTCACATGGGGGGGCATTGTTCGCATCGGCGGATGGATACGGTTCTTCAAGCGACACGACATTAGCCAGGCGGTACTCGTCGGGTCTGTCCGCAAGGGTGATATGTACAGCCGACTCCGGGTGATAAAATATATGCCGGACCTGCGGACGATGAGACTTTGGTACGGCAAGATACGCAAAGACAAACGCGACAATTCCATCCTGCTGACCCTGGCGGACGAATTGGCCAACGAAGGGATACATCTCATGTCATCTGTCGAATACTGTCCGGAACACCTTACCGAGCTGGGCTGTCTGACCCGCACGGCCCCGAAAAACAGCGTGCAAGAGGATATCGAGTTTGGCTGGCGAATCGCCCGGGCCAGTGCCGAGCTTGATATAGGCCAGGCCCTGGCGGTGAAAGAGCGGGACATTATCGCGGTGGAAGCTATGGAAGGCACCGACGCGATGATTCGCCGGGCTGGCGAGCTTTGCACGCACGGCGGGTGGACTATGATAAAAGTAGCCAGGCCAGACCAGGACATGAGGCTGGATGTCCCCGCCGTCGGGCCTGACACCATGCGGCTGCTCGCCCAGGCCCATTGTCGCTGCCTGGTGCTCGAAGCTGAGCGGACAATTATCGTGGACAAACCCACCACACTAAAACTGGCAGACAAACTCGGCATCGCCATCGTCGGCAAGTTGACCTAGCACTCTGTCAATTTCTAATTTGTGAACTTTTGTATTCCGGGTACAGCCGTTTCAATTT
>JAOZNE010000057.1:0-10880 GCA_029933955.1 Phycisphaerae bacterium | reverse complement strand
ATAGCTCCGATTTTATTGCGGGACAAAAACCCCAGGCTGTGGATAATTTCGTCCACCATGTCTTCGATTTCGACATGGCGGTTGCGGAACAGCCGGGCCTGGCCTATGGATATCAGTGCTCGTCGCAGTTCGGGTTGGAAGGCGACCACGAAGGCCATGAAGGCGAAGAGGAGGAAGTTGCCGTAGAGAAATTCGATGCGTTTCCACTCGTCGGTCTTTGGCAGCAGGCGGATGAAAATAAAAACCGCCGCCAGGAGCAGTGCCGCTCCTTTTACCAGCCCGGCTCCGCGCGTACCCCGCAGAAACCGCATCACCAGCCAAACCACAATGCCGATAAGCACAAGCTGAGTCGCAACTACCAGCGGATTGTAGGTAGCTACTCGCTGAAGATAGATTGTGATAGCTTCCATGGGTTCGTGCGTCCGTTCACTGTTTACGTTCCGCGCGTATCCGTCGCGCGAAGCCTGACAAAAGACCGTTGTAACCGTTCACAGCCACAAAAAATTTACCACGAAAGAACACAAAGATCGCATAGATGTTTTTTGTGAACAACAAAAACGGTCTCTCTTTGTGTTCTACGCGTTCTTTCGCGATAGTTTTTTGTTTTTTATGATGTACCCCTGAACGGTTACATATCGTCTTACCGACTTATCGTCCAAAGCCCCTCAAACGCTGGAGAAAAATTACGCGGTTTTCGCGTAAAAATCAAAAACAGCAAACCACGAATGTTTTTTGAGTGAGTTGGATACCAACCAATCAAGACAGCCGCTCCTGGCTGGATACTCCCAGTTGTTTTTGCTGAAGGCTGGTTACTGGCAGCTGGCGTTTTTTCTCGCTCAGCGCAAAAAAAGGGGGCGATACGCAGGCTGCTCAGACCTGACATTATCGCCCTTCGCCTTGGTAGAGACCCCTCTCAAACACGCTGTTTTACGAACATGACTGGTAGGAGGAGAGACCAGCCAAATCCCGCGGGTGCTCAATCCCGCAGTGTTCTTTAACAACGAGGTACTCTACCCATCGGGGGTTTCTCCGACAGAACTATCCCAAGAAAGGAGGGGTGAGATAGTTATCGCGACCAGCAGGCGCTCATCTCCGCTGTATGCGTTGCCGATAGTGAGAATCCCCGTTAGAGGCTCAAAAACCTCTTCGTCGGGTAACGAACGCCACTCTTGCAAGCGACACCCGTTATAGGCTCCTCGACTTTCCGTCCTAAGACGGATTATTCACTTGTCAAAAATACTGCCTCTTTTAAGTTTTTCAGCTTGCTGCACCGTTGCAACTCGCCGCCTTGCTTCGCTAGTATATATGCAACCTGCGTGCCAGTTGGGCTAAGCGAAAGAAAAGAAAAATGCAATTTCTTATATCCCTCGCTATAAACAGGGTTTACATATTCCAAACGGGCCAGGCTATCATGCAGGCCTGTGGTTTTGGCAAGCCCTGGGTTGACGCATCCTGCTGCAACAGGCCGACGCATCAGTGTTGCACTGTCGCAAAATGCGATAGTACGACAAAAACGCAGAAAAGGAATCATAGCTCCGGTTGGCTGGGAAAAAATTACAGAGGCCGCGACAGGCCTGGGGCTGCAAAAACCCCCTCGTGCTCTTCATGTGCTTCATGGCGAGCCTGGTTTCAGACGCCAAGCCTGGTGCGATCCACATTTTGCAACAGGGCATGCCATTGTTCTGGACTGACGGAGCGAACGAAAAACAGCCCGCCATTGCTCCGTACCACTCGTTCGAGTTCAAGATCGCCGTCTTGGCAGAGCACTATTGTACGACAGCCAGGCCAATTGCACCGCGCCCATCGCAATAGCTCCCCCGTCTCCGCTGGGCTTTGCCCCGCTGTCAGCACCAGCAGGTCCAAACTACCAGCTGGGGTGCAATTGACGATGTCCGCCAAGGAGCTAAACTCCAGAACGCAACCGTCTCGCAGACTCGCTGCCAGAGATTTACTGACTTGAGACGCTTCGCCCGTCCTGTCATTGCCAACTACCGCGCACAGGCAGACCCCAAATCCCATAGGCCCGCAGGCCAACCCTCGTAGGCTTCTCGGTTTCACAACTTTTCTCCACTCCAAACCTGTACCAAGCCCGGCTCAGGGCTTGGGCGTCCCTCGACACACCCAATACTGTGCAATTACCATGCCATATCACTATAATTATAAACAAACACCACAACCCCCTGCTGTTAAGACGTTTAGAGACAATGATAAAAAGTCGCATATTGGCAAGACTGTCGCAAAATCAAGCTACAACAACTTACAGAAGCAAAAATTGTAGCATTTCGCAACAATATGAGTAGGCATAGCCGTTTATGGCCATGCAAAATTTACCGCCGGGTGCCGCCTATGAAGGGCGAGGAGTCGAGTATAGACGTTTCACGACCCTTCAAATTCCTGCTTCGAAGGCATCCTTTCGTAGTTGGGAACATTTTGTATCGCTGCAATATCAACGGCACCCTAGTGATTCCTGCCGGCTGATATTTCAAAATCCTTCTCTTCAGAGCTAATTGCAAAACTATTCGGGAATGTGGCACAGTCGCCCTCGGCTGTGTCGAACTTGCTATATTTCCAGTGTTTTTTACATGACCTTCCCAGCCGAGGGCGGCTAGGCTATATTTTTGCAATTGGCTCTTCATATTATCATGGTTGTCCAGCAGCGGATATATAACCGGCCTCGATGGTTGGGTCTTGGATGCATGAGATTCGAAAGGCCTCGCTGTCAGCCTCAGCCGAGGCCGACACTCCTCTGGTCTGGCTCACAGGGGTAATCACCGCGGCACTGGCCATCGCAGCTACGTGGAGAATGACAAACGCGCACACCACACCAAGAACTGACAATCGTCGAGATATCTGCATAGCAGTATCCTCCTTCCGACAGATGAGCGAAATGAGAAAACAAGCAAAGCCTGTCCTGGGCATCCCCGGATGAGCAAGCAGCCCGTCCCACGACGGACTAAACCGCGTTCTAACCCTTTTTGAGAATTAGTCGGGAAAAAACCACTCGAAACACGTGTTTTTTTTTTGGATAATGTGGTCTGGGCAAGCCACACATGCCCGTCGGGCATGCCACAGCTATTCCGCTGGGGTTTCGGGTGGTTTTTTCGTCGGCCAAGGACTGTGAAATGTCTTTGTAGTCGCTGTTCAACATCGTATCCGCCTAGAGATGCCACTTCCCGAGTGGAGAGGCCAGACCATGGCAAAACGACCAGCAGGCGTGCCAGGCACAAAATCGTAGCCCCGCTCGTCCCCCAGATGGCTGATTTTAGGCAGACAGAAAATCCGAAATCAGCATCCGAAATAACACAAGCTCGGAATCATGTTGCCTATTTGCTCAGGGATGATATATTTTTAGCTTGGTTGAAAGACAATCGCAAAGGCTGGTTAGGTAATTATGGCAAGAGAACATGAATACTACGAAATACTGGGCGTCAAACGCAACGCTACCGACAGGGAAATCAAGAGCGCTTATCGCAAGTTGGCTCGGAAGTATCACCCAGATGTCAACAAAGCCCCCGACGCGACGGAGAAGTTCCAGAAGGCAACCGAGGCCTACGAAGTTCTCTCCGACAGCGAGAAACGAAAAATGTACGACCAGTTCGGCTCCGCTGCCTTCAGCAGAGGAGGCCCAGGCCCAGCTGGTGGCCCCGGCCAGGGCGGCTGGCCCGGCGGCGCCCAGGGCGTGCGGGTAAACTTCTCCGACATGTTCAGCGGCTCTGGCGGGTTTGGAGGCATGGGGCTGGACGAAATTCTCCAGGCCCTGGGCGGCCAGGCCCGGGCGACTGGCAGGCGACGAACCCCACACCCAGGCCCAGCTCCCAAGGGCAGAGATGTCGAACACCATGTGAACCTCGAATTCCTCCAGGCTATCTACGGCACGAGCACCACGCTTAGGCTGCAGAGCACGGACCACGACGGGCAAACCGAAACCCAGACCATCAGCGTAAAAATACCGCCTGCTGTACGCGATGGCCAAAAGATTCGACTCCGGGGCAAGGGTCAGCCCGGCCCGGGCGGAGCTGGCGATTTGTTGATTGTCTGCCATGTTCGCCCCCACGCGTATTTCAAGCGCGACGGCAATGACATCACCGTCGAGGTGCCGATCGACATTACCGAGGCTACGCTCGGCGGGAAGGTGGACGTGCCGACCATCGACGGGACGACGACGATGAAGATTCCACCCGGCACGCCGAGCGGCAGAAAACTCAGGCTCCGGGGCAAGGGCATCGCCCCTGCGGACAAGAAAAAACCCCCCGGTGACCAGTATGTGGTTATTAAAATCACGCCGCCGGCCAAGCTGTCGCGCGAGGCGAAAGACCTGCTGAAAAAGTTCGCGAAAATCCAGGCTGACCATGGCTACGACCCCAGAGCAAAGGCACCGTGGAAATGAAGCCGCCCCCCACAGCCCGGCGGATGAACCTGGCCATGCTGGCTGTGGCGCTGCTGGGAACCGCCGCGGTGCTGGGGTTCGTAATCAGCATCACCACCGGAGCCTACGCCCAGGCAGAGGGGGAAACCCGCGCACTGCTGGGTCATCTAATCTGGGCGGCAGCTGGGACGCTGGCGGTAACACTGGTAATGCTAAGCTGGATTTCCGCGCGCTGGCTAAAACTCCGCCTGAAACAAAACCCGGACAAACCACGCACAAGAGCAGACCAGGCCAGCGGCAAGGGCGGCGGGGAATACATCAACGCCTGGGACGAAGCAGGTCGACGCATGGCAGTGCCGGAAACCGACACCATAATCGAAACCCCAGACCAATTCGCCCAAAACGACCTACCACCAGAAGAAGACGAGTAGTTGATAGTTGACTGGTGGATTGGTTGATTGGTTTTTTCGGTGTCATTCCCGCGCGAGCGGGAATCCACTATTGCCCATTTGCCTATCGCCTACTTGCCTACTTGTCTGTTTGCCTATTTCTCAAACAGATTTCCGGTTGCTGTGTCGTCTTGGTTTGGCAGTTGGCCCAGGGTTTTGCTGCGTTTGTAGATACGTGTTTCCAGCTGGCGGATGTAGCTGGTGAAGGGGGCGTTGTGGTCGTGGTCGTTTTCGATAGCGTGGGCGGTCATCCACATTTTCGCGTCGAGGTTGTCGAGATAGTGCAGGAAGAACGCCTCGGGGATAGCTGGGAGTTTTGGCGAGCCGAAATCGTATTGACCGTGGTGGGCGATGATGACGTGCTGCAGCAGGTCGATGATTTCCTGCGGGAACTGCTCGCCGAGTTCGTCGCTCAACAGCCGGGCCTTTTCCTGCACCCAAAGGCAGGCGATGGTAATGTGTCCCACGAGTTGGCCAGCCTCGGTGTAGTGGACATTCAGGCCACTGGTCAGCTCGGCGCTTTTGGCGATGTCGTGCAGGAACGCCCCGGCGTAGACCAGGTCGCCGCTGAGCTTCGGATACAACGGCAGCAGGGCCTTAGCTGCCCGGACGACGTTGAGCGTGTGTTCGAGCAGCCCGCCGATAAACGGGTGGTGCATCTGCACCGCAGCTGGAGATCGTTTGAACCTCGCCACGAGCTGTTTGTCCTCGACGAACTTTTTTATCAGCAGCCGGACGGATTTGTTTTTTATGCCCTCACGGAGGATGTCCAACAGCTCGGCCCACATTTCCTCGATGTCAAATTGCGAGACCGGCAGGAAGTCCGCCATGTTCAGTTTATCGCTGGGGAAGGGCCTGCACGCGTCGAGAAGCAGCTGCAGCGAACCTCGATAGTCCTCGACTCGGCCTGTGATTTGGATGAACCCCTCGACGGGGATAGAATTGAAAACCGCCTCAGACGCCTGCCACATTCGCGCAGAGATGCTGCCAGTCTTGTCGCCAAGCGTAGCGGAGATGTAGAGGTCGCCATTCTTGGTGGTTCGCAATTCCTTCTCGCGGACGACGAACACCTGCTCCAAAGCCATCCCCGCCGCCAAATTCGCTACGAAAATCCGTTCCTTGCTCATGCCCAAAAGTGTACCAACTTGACCCGGACTTGAACAGACTTAGTTTTTTCCCGCCCACGCCCGCAGGGCGCTACTTCGTCGTCAGGAAACCGTCCACCTTGGCGGAGAGATTCTTTACCGCCTCTGCGGAGGTGGCTAGCAACGCTTTTTCGTCGTCGTTTAGTTTCAGCTCGATAATTTTTTCGATTCCGCCAGCTCCGATTATCGCTGGGACGCCTACATAATAGCCTTCGATGCCATATTGGCCTTCGCAGCATACGCACGAGCAGATGACGGATTTCCTGTCCTTCAAAATAGCCTCCGCCATTTTAACCGCGCCAGCTGCGGGGGCGTAATACGCACTCGTGCCCATGAGGTTGACAATCTCAATGCCGCCCTTGCGAGTCCGGTCAACCATCGCGTCGATTTTCTCCTGCGTCGTCAGGTCGCTCAGAGGAATGCCCGCCACGGTGGTAAACCTCGGCAGCGGAACCATGCTGTCGCCGTGGCCTCCCATAAGAACGCCCTTGATGTCCTCGATGCTGACGCCCAGCTCCTGCGAGATGAAATAGTTGAACCTGGCGCAGTCCAACGCACCAGCCATGCCCATTATTTTATTTTTCGCCAGGCCCGACACCTTCGCCGCGGTGTAAGCCATCGCGTCCAGCGGATTGGCCACGACGATGATAAACGCATCGGGCGAGTATTTCACAGCCTGGGCGGTAACGGATTTGACGATCTCGACATTCTTAGCCAACAGGTCATCCCTGCTCATGCCAGGCTTCCTGGGCATGCCGCTGGTTATAATCACAACATCACTGCTGGCCGTCTGGGCCCAATCGGTCGTACCGACGAGATTGCAATCGTAAGCCTGCACCGGCGACGCCTGGTTCATGTCCAAAGCCTTGCCCTGGGGTAACCCATCAACGATATCCACCAGGACGACATCGCCCAGCTGTTCGTTCGCCGCGATAAACGCAGCGGTGGCTCCGACATTGCCCGCACCTGCGACCGTTATTTTATTCCGTGCCAAAATATGCTCCTGAAAAAAAGTTATCAGTTATCAGTAATCAGTAAAAACAAAAAACAGCAAAAAAAATCCGGGTGCCTTATTTTTCTCCAAACCGAGAGCCAGGTGCCAGTCAACCAACTAACCAGTCAACCAATTAACTGAACCTATGGCTTGCAGTAATCTATCAGCCTGGCTAGTTCTGTGCGGAGCTGGTCGCGGGGGACTATCATATCCACGAAGCCCTTTTCCTGCAGGAACTCCGCCCGCTGAAATCCCTCGGGCAGCTCAGCTTTGATGGTGTTTGCGATTACCCTTGGCCCGGCGAAGGCTATGAGAGCTTTGGGCTCAGCGATTATGACATCGCCCAGCATGGCAAAGCTGGCGGTCGTGCCGCCGGTGGTCGGGTCTGTCAGCACAGCCAGGTACAGCCCGCCGGCGTCGTCGTACCGGGCCAGGGCTGCGGAAGTTTTTGCCATCTGCATCAAGCTAAGCGCGCCCTCGTGCATGCGTGCCCCGCCGGAGATACACACGACGATCAACGGCAGAGATTTCTCGGTCGCCAGCTCGATAAGCCTGGTGAGTTTCTCGCCCAGCACCGAACCCATCGACCCCATCAGGAAGTCCCCCGCCATGACGCCCAGCGCGACTCGCCTGCCCTTGATGTACGCAACGCCGGTCAGCAGAGCTTCGGTGTTGCCGGTTTTTTTCTGCTCCGCCGCCAGCCGTTTTGCATACGACTTGCCCGCCCATTGAAACTTCAACGGGTCGCCCGGAGCTACCTCGGCGAAGAGTTCCTCAAAGCTGTCCGGGTCGGTCAACTGTGCTATTCTCGCTCGGCCTGTAACGCGAAAATGATGCCCGCACTCCGTGCAAACTTCCAGATTTTCCGTTACCGCCTTGCGATACAGCATCGCTTCACAGCCTGGGCATTGCAGCCAAAGTCCGTTTGGCACGTCGCGTTTTTTGCGTTGCGGAGGCCCGGGCAGCTTGGCTGGATCATACGGACTGGCTGGGAGTTGCGTTTTGGTTTGTTCTTGTGCCATCGTTCTATTCCTTATCGCAAAGCACCATTTGGTTGGCCTTGCATCGCACCTGGTAAGCCTGGCAGTCCATGTCCCGCGAAACCCGCTGCCAAAGCATCTCGATCGGGTCGCCGGAGAGCCTGCACCGCAGCAGTCCGATCGCTACGGGGCGCAGCACGATGACAGGCCTTTGCTTTTTTTCGCGTTTGGTTATTTCCTCGACAGCTTGCCATATCCGCTCCTGGGCCTCGATGAGCGTCTCGCCGCCCGGGGGACGAACCGAGCCTGGCGACTCGATCCATTGTTTGTAAAGCCTGGGCTGGCGACGTTTTATTTCGTCCATCGTCAAGCCCTGCCACAGGCCGTAGTCTATCTCGCCCAGGGCTTCTTCTGTCTTGACCTTGACAGACAACTCCTTGGCCAGAAGCTTTGCGGTTTGCTGCTCAGCCTCGCCGAGCGACGCGTATATAACGGTAGGCTTACGTGGCACAAGCCCTTTGCCAGCCTGGGCGACCTGCTCCTGCCCCTTTTCGCTCAGGGGCGCCCCAGCGATGGAGTCCATCCGGGCTTCGGTCTCCCAGGTGGTCTCGCCGGTTTGAACTGTCAACAATTCCGTCATATTCACTAGCCTGCTATCTCTCGCATCATGTCTCGCACAGCCCCGGCGGGGTCGTCGCCAAAGATATTCGCCCCAGCTACCAGCACGTCCGCACCAGCAGAGGCGCACAGCCGGGCTGTCCGCAGGTTTATCCCGCCATCGACCTCCAGCCTCTGACCGCCGGATAGCATACCACGAATCGCCTCGATTTTGGGCAACATATCTTCCATAAATTTTTGGCCTCCAAAGCCAGGCTCGACGGTCATTATCAGCACGAAGTCCACCAGCTCGACGATAGGTTCGATGGCCTGGGCGGGAGTTTTAGGCTTGAGGGTAACCCCTGCGCCCAGACCCAGGCTGCGGATTTGCTCGATAAGCTCCCTGGCCCGGCATGTCTGCTCCGCCCCAGTCTGGCCGCACGCTTCGATGTGAAAATTCAGGCTATCAGCTCCCGCCTGGGCAAAAGGCTCGATGAAAAAGCCCGGGTCCGTTACCATCAGGTGGACATCCAGCGGCGCGTCGGTGTATTTTCGCAGGCTGGCAACCACTGGCGGGCCCATCGAAAGGTTCGGCACGAAATGCCCGTCCATAATATCCACATGCAGCATCGCGGCCCCCGCGGAGAGCACCTGGTCAATCTGCACCCCCGCCGCGGCGAAGTCCACACTCAACAGCGAAGGAGCCACGCAAGGCCCCCCAGCCAACCGCTGCCACATGTTTTTCGTATCGTTGGTCATGTCGCAAAACTCCAAGCCGACTGTTCTTTCTCGCCTGTATGTATCAGCCTCAAGAGTCCACAGATTTCACGGATTTAAAAAAATCCGTGTAATCTTCTTAAAAATCCGTGTAATCCGTGGACTACTTGCCTATTGCCTGTTGCCTACTTGCCTATTTCTGATCCAGCACTTCGATTGGTGGCATTGGCTTGCCTTCCAGGTATGTCAGGCTGGCTCCGCCGCCGGTGGATACGTGGGTCATCTTCTCTGCCAGGCCGAAGTCTTCGACCGCCGTTGCCGAGTCTCCCCCGCCGATGACGCTGATAGCTCCGCTGGCGGTAGCGTCTGCCATGGCCTGGGCTACGCCCTGGGTGCCAGCTGCGTAGGCTTCTCGCTCGAAGACGCCCATCGGGCCATTCCATATAATGGTCTTGGATTCCCGCACAATTCTGCTGAACAGCTTGACGGTTTTAGGCCCAATGTCCAGGCCCATCATCCCAGCGGGTATGCCCACGCCGTCGGTAGGCTTGGCTGCGTCAGATGCAAACTCCTCCGCGACGAGATGGTCACTCGGCAGGACGATTTTGTCCCCAGCCTCAGCTAGGAGACCCGCCATCTGCTCGAGCTGGTCTTCCTCGACCCTGCTAGAGCCGACCTCGACGCCCTTGGCTTTGAGCAGCGTGTAAGCCATGGCCCCGCCGATGATTATCTTGTCCACCTTGCCCAGCAGCATGGAGATGAGTTTGATTTTGTCGCTGACCTTGGCCCCGCCCAGGATTGCCAGGAAAGGCTTCGCTGGGTTGGCGACAGCTTCGTTGAGGTATTTTATTTCCTTCTCGACCAGGCAACCAGCCACGGCTGGGCCTCCCTTGGCCTGGACAGCCAGCGGGCAAGCCCACATGCTGGCGTGCTTGCGATGGCAGGTGCCGAAGGCGTCGTTGACGTAGACCTCGCCAAGCTCCGCAAGCTCAGCTCCGAACTGCTTGACCAGCTCGATATCGTCCTTCGTGTCTTCCCTGCTGTCGAAGCGGACGTTTTCCAGCACGAGCACCTGGCCTGGCTGAAGTGCCCCTGCCAACTCGCGAGCCTCTGGGCCTGCCACGTCAGCGGGGCCTAGTTTTACTTCCTGGCCCAGCAGCTCGCCCAGCCTGGCCGCAGCCGGGGCCAGGCTGAACTCGGACTTGACCTGACCCTTAGGCCTGCCGAGATGGCTCATCAGCACCAACTTTCCGCCAGCCTCGATGACCTTATTTATACTCGGCAGAGCTGCGACGATCCGCTTGTCGTTGGTTATCTTGCCGTCTTTCAGCGGGACATTAAAATCCACTCGCATCAGCACGCTCTTGCCAGCCAGGTCGATATCCGCAATAGTTTTCGTAGCCATTTTCTTTCCTTACGATGGTTCGGGGTTTTTTGAATTTTCCCGTGGGGTTATTCGGTTAGATACTTATCTTTGCCTGCCGCAACTTATTGACCCGCGACAAGGGCGAGCATTTTCCCAGAAACCGTCCCGCATTTCAAGTGGGTACACGTTTCGTGATTTTTCTTCTCCGGCCGGTTGGGTTTGGGTATCCTTTGGCGATGTTTGATTGGAAGACGATAACCGTTGAA
>JAOZNE010000256.1:0-2835 GCA_029933955.1 Phycisphaerae bacterium | reverse complement strand
GGCGACGGGAACCTTGCCCTCGAAAGCAAAGCCCTCTGGCAGGTTCGATTTTTCGCCCATGGTTTTCATGCCGCTTTGAATCAGGCCAAAGATATTGGCTGGGCTTATAACCATCGCAGCCATGACTTTGGCGGGCATGGTTTTCATAGCTTCTGCCACGCCCGGGTCGTCCGCGATATTGCCTCCCTTAGCCGCTGCGGCGATGACCTCCGCCAGGAAGCTCTCCCCGCCGCCGAGCGATACGACCAGGGTCGTCGCGTCCACCTCAGCGATGAGGAAGCGGATATTTTCCTCGCCGAGCACCTTGACCATGTTGGCTTTCTTTTCGTCGGTTCGCTTGGCGATTTTCTCGCTGGTAACCTCGATAGCGTCGACAGCCAGGCCCGCGACAGTCGCAACGCCTGGGATGTATTTGAACTCGAGCGTCTTGGCGTCAGCTTCCTGCTCGCCGATGGTCTTCTGGATAAGCTCGGTCAACAGCTCAGCCTTTTCCGGCAACAGAGCTTTGGTCTCCTTGGCGGATGTGCACTGGATAACCATCGCCGAGCCGAACAGCCCAGCTGTCTTTGGGCCACCGACTACAAACTGCATTTTCTCGACCTGGTCAGCAGACTTCTTGCCCAGGGCAATCATCCGCTGCTTGAGGTCAGCAGGCAGCTGAAGCTCAGCCATGCCCAGGAGCGCTTCGAGAGTCATTATGGTCTGGTCGACCATGACCTTGGATTGGCCCTTGGCAAACATTTGCCCGCCCGCCAGCGCGTATGGCAGGTTCGGCAGCTTGTTCAGCAGAGCTTTGTAACCGCCCTGGCCGGCGTCGAGAGAAGCGACCATCTTGCCCAGCTCGCTGTCGGGGACATACTCGACGACGCTGTTGGCGGTGATGCCAGCAGCTGCGACATTCAAGCCTATGGTCAGCCCTTCAAACTGCTCGAGCAGGTCTATATACATATCGAGAAACGCGGTGGGCAGGCCTGGCATGACGAACTTTTTGGTCGTACCTTCCGCATCGCCCTCAGGCTTGCTGGCGTCGGTGAGTTTTTGCATGAACGGCACGAGCACCTTCACGTTGTAGTAGAGTGCCACGTCGCTGCTCTTGAGCAGGTCTTGCTGAGCTTTGGAAACCGCCGCGGCGATGGTGCTTTCGCTGGTCATCATAGCGATAGCTTTTTCGCTTGGGCTAAGTGCGACGTATTGACCAAGCTGGGCGAAGTGGGCTGGGCCCATACCCGGGAGCATGATGGTCTTGCCGTCTTCGCTCAGAGGCATCGCGGGCAGGATATCCTTTGCGCTCTTCCCAGCCAGGAGAATAACCACCGGCGGCACGCCACCCGGGTCTTGACCCTTGGACATAGCTACGACATCAAGCCCAGCTTTTTCCATGTCCAGCAGAACCACCGCCACGCCGCCATTGGGGTTGAACCCCTCGCCGATGCCGACCTGCATAGCTGCGGTCTGCAAAATTCCGTCCGGTGCCATAGCTTTGAGCTGCTCGCCCACGCCTATCGCCCCGGCGAACTGTTCGATGTGGGTCATCAGATCCTTGAGATTCCCCGCCACGACGAACCCCATGCAGTCAGCGGGAATATGACCAAGCACGGACTCAGCCCTGGGCTGATCCATATTCAGACCAGCGGGCTTGGAGGCTGGAGCTGAGCCCGACTGGGCGGGCTTGGACGCCGACTTCTGGGCCAAGGCTCCGGTTAAAATTATCGTTATCGCCAAGGCCGCTACCAGCATCTGTCGTTTGATCATCTTGGTTCTCCTGTAAAAGTAGATTCGCATGTCAAGTAAGTTCGCACCTTTTTAAGTAAAGCTCGCACCTTCTACCTACAACCCGATTTCCCCGCGACGGTTTCGCCGAAAACTTGGGTGACTGATAATTGTACCCACCGCAGCCAGGCCTGGCAACCCTGCGGACGAGGAATTTCCTGACCGCCGTGTGCGAGATTAAACCCTGGTCTTACCATTGGGCATCGTGTGCGGGCATAAAACTGGTTGGTTATCCCGGGCAATTTCGGATTTTGGATTTCGGATTAAGCTCGTTCGTGAAACAATCCGAAATCCGAAATCTGAAATCCGAAATAAATCTTATGCCACAAAACACGGTTAAAATCTATGCAAAACAATAGTTACGGAAAGCCATGAAAAAATCTCACACACCCTGACCCCCGGCTCAACCAAGTGGCTCAGGATGTATTATCGGAAAATCACCCCAGCTGCTGCACAAAAAATATCCCCAATCCTCAACCCTCAATCCTCAATCTGAAATTGCCGCCCCAGCCAACGTCTGAAGAATGTTCAACTTGTCTCGCCAATATGTCGATAAGAAAAGCTGGCGATAAAATATAACAAACTCCAGGGAAGGAGTTCCCGATGCTGGTGCTGTCCAGACAACGCGACGAAACAATCATGATCGGAGACGAGGTACAGGTTACCGTCGTCGATATACGGGGCGACAAGGTTCGCCTGGGTATTACAGCTCCGCCGCATATAGCTGTGCACCGCAAAGAGGTTTACGAAGCTATAAAGCGTGAGAAGGCTGCCCAGGCCGAGTCGAATGGCCTGCCGCCCGGGCATGTCGAGTCGCTCGCGAACAAGAAACATGACAACGAACACCACGCCAGCAACTAGTCGCAAGAGGATACTCATAGGCTGTCCGCATTATCGACAAGACGTCGTCGGGTCGTACCAGTGTGACGCTGGGGGAAATTACATACTCAGGCCCGATGGCCAACTCGACCTGGCCCTGGCTAGGTGTGGCCAACTTGGCGGGCGATGCGCCCAACCTATGTGTGTGCTAAACCGCTGCAACCGCCGAGGCCCCGGCACATGGTA
>JAOZNE010000056.1:0-10923 GCA_029933955.1 Phycisphaerae bacterium | reverse complement strand
ATAAGCTCAGCCACCTCGCCAAGCCGGCGGTCAAGCTCGTCGAGCTTCGAAATCAGACTGTCGGAACTCTGAGACATTACAGGTCTTTCAAAACTAATCAGCAATCAGCAAAAAGGTAACCGTTCACGGCTACACATGGGCAAGACGCCCACGTTACGCATGGGCGAGACGCCTATGCCACAGTGAAACCTGGGTACAGAAAAACGCCGGTCTTTCCGCGTGGTATGCGCAAAAGGCCGGCGTCTGTCGTAAGGCTGAGCTACTTTTTGGTTTTCTTGAAGTAGTCGCCGCCAAATTTCTTCTGGAACTTCTCCACTCGCCCAGCGGTGTCCAGGAACATTTGTTTGCCCGTGTAGAAGGGGTGGCACTTGGCACAAATATCTATACGCACCGTGTCGTCCTTGATGGTCGAACGCGTCGCATATTGGCCACCGCAGGCACAGGTGAATTCCGTCTCGGTATACTTTGGATGTATTTTAGGTCTCATTTTCGATCTCTATTATTCGTTGTTCGTCCATTTTGAAAGCGAAGTAGTTTACCACAGTCCCACACCAATTCAAGCATTTTTTAGCGATTTTTTTGGCAATCTTTTCCAAGCCAATCAGCCCTGTTTGCCTACGTATCTATTGTCCTCACCATCAAGAGTCCACGGATTGCACAGATTTTTTTAGAAGAAGATTCCACTGATTGTTTTTTGTCAAAAAGAAAATTCGTGTAATCTGTTTTTAATCCATGTGATTCGTGGATTGCTGTTTTTTGCCCGGCGCGTGGTTGCCTATCGCCTTTTCCAACGCGGTAATTTTTTTCGCTATTTCGTTCAGGCGAAACTCTATCGAGTTGAGAATCCAGAATTGGAAATGTTCGACTTTTGTTTGTTTGTGGATCATCCAGATAATCTTTAGGCTGATCAGCAGTAAGCCTACTTCCAGCGAGACTATCGGGGGCAGCCAATCCAAGCCCTCGCCGACGAAGTACCGCAAGACATCCACACCCACCAAAGCCAGGAGCAGCACGATAAAAGCCAGGTTCAAAAGTCGATCTTGCCGCTTGGTGTTAGCCCCGCCGATCTGGCCTATGATGGAGCGGATTTTCTCCTTCTCCGCCCGAAAAGACAACAGCTCTTCCCGCAGCGACTCGACCTCGTTTGAATTGCGATCATTCTTTTCGTTCGTTGACATGCCAAACTATGTTAATAGGCAGGTAGGCAATAGGCAATAAGCAAGTGGGCAATAAGGAAAAAAGCAAATGATGAATTCTGAATGATGAAAAAATATCTGATGCCCAAGTACCCCCAGCACTTATTTGCAGGAGTATAGGATATCGTGAGTCTCTTTGTTTAAGTCAACAACTATTTTGAAGCATGGCAAATAAGTGCTGGGAATGACCAATACCAAAGACCCAATGCCGGGTGCCATTCGTGTTCCGCTGTTTTTGTTTTTATTGATTACTTTTCTTTGCGTTCTCTGCGTTCTTTCGCGGTAAATTTTTTTGCTGTAAAAAATTCGTGTTAGTGTTTGCTTTTTTGGGAGAGTTGGCTGATATTTTCACCGATGCGATACTTCAAACCCATAGCGGCAAGTCTGGCCGGGGCTGTCCTGGCCTTGGCGATTTTGGCGGGACTCCGCGCGACGCTTCTTCGCCCGTCCGTCCCCGCAGCCAGGCCAACTTCCAAACCAGCCTCTCAACCAACATCCAAATCTACGACCCAGCCTACCAAACAAACCCCCACACAAGTAGTCTGTGAACCAACTTCCAAACCAACCCCAAAACCAACTTCAAAACCCGCGTCCCAACCAACCCTCCGGCCAACCTCGGTACCTGCTGCCCCCCTTGCCAGGGAGCAGATGCTTGCTGGGGACCAGGCCTTGGCCCGTGGCGACACAGCTAAGGCGATTAGGATGTTCGCCCTGGCGGTGAAATCCTCGCCGAAGAATCCCGACGCCTTGCAAGGCCTGGCCATGGCGATGCTCGCAGCGGAGCAGTTTCACGAGGCGATACCGGTCTACCGCAAGCTGTTGAAAATTCAGCCTGACAACGCCACAGCCAGGTTCAATCTCGCCCTGGCCCTGGCTCGCGAGGCGAAGTTTCTCGAAGCCCAGAAGGTTTACCATGACTTGCTGGAGCTTCGCCCCGGGTTTATCCAGGCTCGGGCAAACCTGGCGATGATGTATCAGACCCAGGCAAAGCTCACCGCAGCTGGGCGACAATGGCGGGAGATTATCTCTCGTCAGCCAAGCTACGCAGCTGCTCATCTGGGGCTGGGCGAAGTGCTGATGGACCTCAACGACCCGCGTGGCGCGATGCAGGCCTTTGTCGCGGCTACGAAACTTCAGCCCAGGAACGCCTCAGCCTGGCTGAACCTCGCCGCCGCAGCCAAGTCCGCAGGCAGCGGGGGCCGGGCTATGTTCGCGCTGCGAAAGTCCTTGGCCCTGGCTCCCCACGACGCCGAAGCTTGGGCGATGCTGGGCGATATCTCGCTGGAGATTTACCGAGCCAAGGGCGACCGCCCCCGCGCGATCGAAGCTGTGCAGGCCTGGAAACGCAGTTTGGAGATTGACCCAAACCAGCCTCGCCTGACAAAACTGGTGCGAATCTACGACCGACCCGCCAAGGATCGTTGAGGAAAAGTTATCAGTAATCAGTTGTCAGTAAAAGTGAACTTTCGCACTTTTTTTATAGCTTTTACCTCTGTTATTGACCATTGAATAAACAGAAGTTTTTGCGACATCGCCTCCAATGCTCCGGCAGGGGCATGATAGACAGAACCACGCCGACCGTTTTCGAGACGTATGTACCGCTGAAATTCCCTGAATACTTTCCAATATCGTGAAGGAGTCCAGCCAAGTTTGCCCATTGGGCGGCATCGAAGCAAGCAGCGAACTGTTCGGCTAAAACGGCGACACCCTCGAGGTGGTTCGATAAATAATGGAGCCGACATACATTGTCTTGCCTATCGATGTGAGCGATTTTGAGATTCATGAACAACCCCGTTTCCCGAAAAATTTGTCAACGCCTCCAAATTATACAGACATGCGTGGTAACATGTGGAGAAGAATCTAAAAAATCGGAAAATGAACGCCAGCGGCGTCAGGCGAGGCGTGGGCTTGCTTAGTATTCTCGCCGTTTTCGGGCGGGAGGGATGTCTAGCAGGCCTCGGTATTTCGCGACCGTTCTTCGGGCGATGTCGATGCCCGCCGCTTTGATAGCTTCGGCGAGTTGGTCGTCATTCAGAGGCTTGGTCTTGTCCTCGTTGTCAACGATTTCCCGCAGCTTTACCTTCACGGCGTCCCAGCTGACGTCGTCGCCAGCGGCGGTTTTCGTCCCGCCAGAAAAGAACATCCGCAGCGGCACAATACCCTGTGGCGTAAGGGCGTACTTCTCCGCCACAGCCCGGCTGACGGTGGCAACGTGCACACCGACCTTCTCAGCAATGTCAGCCATGGGCAGGGGCTTGAGCGCTTCGGGGCCTAGCGTCAGGAAGTCGCGCTGAATCTTGAAAATCTCCTGCGACACCCGGAAAATCGTGTGCCGTCGCTGGGCGATGGCACTGATAAGCCATTCGGCAGAGCGAATGTTTTTTCGCAAAAATTGCTTGGCGGACTTTTCAGTATTTCGATCGCGGGAGGCCTGGGCGTAGTAGTCGTTGATGCCGAGGTTTGGCATGTTCGCCTCAGCCATGGTTACGACAGCCTGGCCGGCCTCGTCGAGAGTAACGATGACGTCGGGCGTGATAATAGGCGCGTCGCGTTGGCCTATCAGCAAGCCAGGCCTGGGGTTCAGCCTGGCGATTCGCTCGATGCCAGCCTTGATTTGCTCGACCGTCAGCCCCGTCCGCCGAGCAATGGCAGGCAGGCGGTTCATCTCGATTTCGCGGAGAAAATCCGACACGAGTTGTCGCTCGACCGCGACGTCCAGGCCGGCCTTGGCCTGGCTGTCCAACTGCAATAGCAAGCACTCCCGCAGGTCACGCCCAGCTATGCCCGCAGGCTCGAGCGATTGCACCAACGGCAAGGCCTGTCGCAAATCGTCTATCGTGATGGCCTGGTCATCGTCGTTCGAGGCAGCGCGATTGGCCAGGTCATCCAGCCCCGCGCCCAGCCTGCCGTCAGGGTCGATGAACTCAATAATCAAATCTCCAGCGCGTTTGACAGCCTCGCTGGCCTCGACGAACATCCATTGGCCCTGGAGATATTCGATCAGCGATTCTTCCGGCGCTGCAGTGTTGGCCATGGCTTCGAGCTTGCGGTCAGGCTCGGAGCTGTTGGCTCGGCCTGATGGCATGGGCGCGTCGTCGTTGGCAAAGGCTGGACCAAACTCGCTGGTCATCTCGTCGAGTCTGCGGAAGTCGTCCGTCGCACTGCCGTCGGTGTCCACCACCAGAGCCTGCTCACCCCGGTCGCCATAGTCCTCTGGCGCAGGCTCAGAGGAGACTTCGTCGTGGGTTTCCTGCAGCTCGAGTACCGGGTTCGATTCCATCTCGGCCTCAATCCGCTCGTGCAAAGCCAGCATCGGGAGCTGGAGAATCTCCATCGCCTGAATCAGTCTGGGCGAGAGTTTCATCTCCTGGCTTAGGCGAAGATGTTGTGCAGCTTCGAGTCTCATGCAATTTCCATGCCATCATATCGCGGAAAAAAGTAGTCAACCAACACGATATATTCTACCCGCTATATTCCCTTCGGCAAGAGCTGAACCAGGATTCGACGAGAAATTATAGAATTTCGCTGATGTGGTAAAAAAGAACAAAACAGAAAATGACGGATGACAAAAAATACCCAAGGCCCAAATACCCCCAGCACTTATTTGCGGGAGTATAGGATATCGTGAGTCTCTTTGTTTAAGTCAACAACTATTTTGAAGCATGGCAAATAAGTGCTGGGAATGACCAATACCAAATGCCCAACGCTCCACAGGCGTATTGTTCCCGCGATATGGGAATGACGAAAAGAAAAACATGGACGAGACGGCTACGCCACGTTTTTAATCTTGTTCCAGCTCGGCTAGGAGTTCGTCGGGGATGTCGAAGTTCGAGTAGACTTTCTGCACGTCGTCGTGGTCTTCCAGTGCTTCGGTCAGCTTGAGCACTTTCCGGGCGGCGTCCAGGTCTGGCGAAATAGTATTAGCTGCGACCAGAGCGACCTCAGCTGAGACAGTCTCGACCTCCTTGTCAGCCAGGGCTCCTTTGACCTCTCCCAGGGCTGCGGGGGCACAGGTTATCTCATAGAAATCGCCCTCGGCAACCACGTCGTCAGCTCCAGCTTCAATAGCCAGCTCCATCAGCGAGTCCTCGTCCATCTTGCAAGCCTCGATGACGATCTTGCCCCGAGGCTCGAACATGTAAGCCACGCAGTTCGTGCCGCCCAGTTGCCCGTTGCATTTTTCGAAAATCTTTCGCATTTCCGGCGCGGTGCGGTTGCGGTTGTCCGTCAGGCAGGGCACCATAAACGCCACGCCAGCTGGGCCATAACCTTCGTAGGTAACCTCTTCGTAGTTCGCGCTTTCCAGCTCGCCGGTACCCTTTTTGATGGCGTTTTTAATCGTATCCTTGGGCATGTTGGCGTCGCGGGCCTCGTCGATAGCGTAACGCAGGGTGAGGTTCGTCTCCGGGTCGCCCCCGCCATTCTTGGCAGCGACGATAATCGCTCGGGCGATCTTCGACCAGAGCTTCCCGCGAGCTGCGTCCTGACGCCCCTTACGATGCTTGATATTTGCCCACTTACTATGTCCAGCCATGTTCGTTACTCCATCTGACAGTTAACTAGTTGATCAGTCGATTAGTTAATTAGTTGATTAGTAAAAGATTACAGACACATATACCGTCGCTCCATGTTGGGCGCCCATGGCTACCCGGTTAAGAAATATGCGAAGCTATCCATCTATTCCATCTACTGGTTATTACTACAGCGCGAAGTCCTTAATACTTTAAACCATAACACTTTGGCACGCAGATAGTCGGGTTTAACACTCCAAAATCCTGATATCAAAATCCGAAACAAGTTCGATTTTCGTATTTCGTATTTGCGGATGAAAAACAAGATTTTCAATACTACTTCACGCTGTAGTACCAGGGGATGGCTGTGTAATTCTTTCCCGGTGAACCAGTCAACCAATCAACCAGTCAACCAGACAGCTACTCCATCTTTTTGCCCAGCGGGGCTACCTTGACAGCCTGGCCTGCTTTGAGGGCTGTTATTTTTTTTGGTGTATTTTTCAGCACGTTGCGAACGTCGCGGGTTATCAGTTTTTCCGCCTTGGCGGCGACGAGGGCCTGGTTCCAATATCGATTAGCTCGGGTTTTCCAGCCCAGCCTGTAGAACACGTCGCCGGCGTGGTCCCACAGCACCGAATGTTCCCCCAGGGCGACTGTCCCAGCCTGGCTTGCAGATTGCCCGGGGAGATCGCTCGGCAGGATACTCAGGAACACCGCGCCTGCCTGGGAAAACTTGCCCCGCTTGTAGAGCACCCAGCCTTTGGTGTCCATGTAAGCGGACGGCGGGGTTGGGAACCAGGCCAAACTCGAAAGACATTGCTGTATCAGTTTCTCCGCCAGGGGCAGGTCGACACCAGCGTCAGCCAGGCTGTAGGCCAGGTTGTTGCAGTACGAGGGGTTGTTGGGCTTGAGCTTGTACGCACGCCTGAGCGATTTCAGAGCTTCGCTGACCTTGCCAAGCTCAGCCAGGGCAGAGGCTTGAATGTTGTAAAGCTCGGCGTTGTTAGGCTCATTCGCGATGTACTTTTTGCAACGGGCCAGGGCGTCGGCATATCGACCGAGCGAGACCAACAGCGAACAGCTAGCCTGTTTCGCCCAGGACAATGTCTTGGCTGCACCGAGCGGGCGAGGCTTGGCCTGGCCAAGTTCCGCAATCCATTCGTCGAGCATTTTCAACGCTCGCTCGCTCTGGTCAGCCTGGATAAGCACAGCCAGGAGCAACTCGCGAGGCTCCTTGGCGCCGGGATGTTTCTCCAGCTGTTCGTCAAGCCAACGGGCAGCTGGGGCCAGGTCAGCCGGGGCAGCCTGCACCCGGGCCATCATCCTGATTCGACGAAGGGTCGATAGTTCCAACTCGTATTTCGCCCGCCCTGGGCTGGGCTGGGCTGGTTTTGTGGCGGGGGTAGCGGGTTTTGTCGCAGGCCTGGCTGGGACAGTGGCGGGTTTGATTTTTGAAAGTTTGCTCTGCACCGTCGCGATGCGTTTGTCCAGCATGGAAGCTGTCTTGGCGTAGAGTTTTTTTTCCATCAGGTCATGCGCCAATTTCTGGGCGGGAAACTCGCTATCTTCGTCCAAAGCCATCGCGATGGCCTGGTCGTACCTGTCGGCAGCAACAAGCAACCCCACCTTCCGCCCCAAAAGCGTCTCAGCCGAAAGTCCCGACTCGCCGCCGAGCAAACTGTCCAACAAAGCGATAGCCTGGTCGTACTGCTCCGCCTTCTCGTACAAATCCAACAACAGCCCAAGCCATTCAAATTGACCAGCCTGGCCCGGCTTGGCTTGCTTCTGCGCCTCTGCCCACCAACCCTGAGCCAATACGATAGCCTGGGGAGTCTGGCCCCGCTGCACCAACACGTCGGCTAACATCCGCCTAAGATTTCCGTCAGCGGGTTCCCGCTTCAGGAGGCCTTCCAGAACAGCCTGGCTTTGAGCGAACCGCCTGGCCCGCATCAGCACCAACGCGTAGGCTCGGCAGTAAGTCCGCTCAGCGGGAAACTGCTCACACAGCCCTTGCCAAATGGCTGCTGCCTTGTCCAGGTCGCCCGGCACGGGCCTGGTATAAAGACCCGCCAATAGCCTGCGAATTTGTATGTTGTTCGGATACTTTTTCAGCAGCGTCCTAAGCCTGGCCAGTGACTGATAATATACAGCCCTGGGCAACACGCCGGGGAACTGCCCAAGCTCAGCCCGGATCGCAAGTAGCGGAATGTCGACCCGCCCGGGGAACTGCCGAGCCAGCTGCCCCAGCAAAAACCGGGCTTTGTCGTACTTCTTCTCGAGGACGTACACCTCCGCGGAAAGAAGGATACCATCGGGACTTTTGGGCAACTGGCGGATTAGTTGTTTGGCAATGTCCCGAGCCCCAGCCAGGTCGCCCAGGCGAATTCGCTGAGCGAAAGCCTGGCGATACGTCGCTACACGCTTAGGTCCAAGTTCGATGGCCTTGCGATACATAGCCTGGCTGTGTGCGATATTTTCGCGTCCCTGCTTGGAGTAAATCTGCCCAGCTGAAGCTCGCTCATACGCCCGAGCCAAGGCCAGGGTTGTCGGGAGATGCGCGGGGTTTTTCGCGTAGGCAGTTTGCAGGGCTTTGATAGCATCGCCCGTGCGCCCTTGCTCCAAAGCGACCTTGCCCAGCAGATAATAATAGTAGTATCCCTGCCCCGGCATCGCTTTGACAGCCTGGAGAACTTCGTCCACCCCAACCTGATTTTTAGCACGAAGTCGCAGCGAAAGCTGAGCTTCATAGGCAGGGTAGAAATCTTTCTTCGCTGCGATAGCCTGGGCGTACTGCTGGGCGGCGACGTCCTGTTTGTCAAGTCCCTCAGCCAGGTTGGCAGCTATATAATGTATGGCATATTTGTCTGGCGCAGCGGTGTTTTCCGCAGCCTGGACAAAAGTCTCCAACAGGTCGGTGGGGAGTTTTGGCCTGGCCGATACTACCACCCCCACGCCCGCGCGGGCAGCCTCGATAGCTTGCGAATTTTGCACGACAAGCCTAGCCAATTGCCGCAGCGCCCGATTATATTCGCCAGCTTTGACGGATATCCCCGCGAGCATCGCTCCGGCTCTGACGTCGCTCGGCATCTCGCGGAGCAGGTCTTGCAAAATATCCTCAGCCTGGTCAGTTGCTTTCATTTCCAGCGCAGCGACAGCCAGGCTATGGGCCAACTCCGACGAGACGGGGTTCTTCGCCCGGAAAGCCCGGGCAATTCGACCCGGCATGGCCTGGTCGCCAGAGCGAACGCAAAGCCGACGCGCCAAGACCGGCACGATCGTGCCGTAGTCCGCCTGGCCTGCCAACTCAAGGAGCAACTCCTGGGCCTGGCTGAATCGCCCAGCGGAAACCATCGCGCGGAGCAACAACTGGGCGGTAGCAGAGTCCGACCGATTCCGACGATAGGCTCGTTGCAGCGTGTCGATAGCCAGGTCGTTGCGTCGCAGCGCCGCTAAAAGCTTGCCTCGCCAGGCCATCAGCGTCTCTGGGTTGAGCAACAATTTTCGCAGCGTCCCGTCGGCCTGGGCTGCGTCGCTGTTAAGACGAATCCACTCACCCAGCCTGGTGAAACACTCCAGTGAAGCGTCCCAGTAGCCCTGCTTCTCCAGCAACTTCCCCAGCCGCAGCAAGGCCAGGGCAGCAGCTGCGTCGGCAGGCTTGGCCTGGGCCTGGTCGTTCAGCAGGGGCTTGGCTTGTTGCATAGCTTTGCGGGTCCGGGCGGAGAGTTTCGCCCCGGCATATGCTTTGTTCGTAGGCCCGGGCGGAGCGGGTTTCAGCTCGGCTAGTTTTATCAACGCCTTGGCTGGCAGGGGTGGCAGCAGAGCGGGAGCGGGGCGGGGGTTTTTAGTCTGTGTGGGGCCAGGCTGATTTTGTGCCTCAGGCTTGGCGTCGCTACACCCCCACTGCATCCCCGTCAGGGTAAGTATCGCGAGCGTAGCACAGATGGCCTGGTTTGATTTTCGCGTCAATGTATCACCTTGTTCAGCGGATAGGTTATCAGTCCGGTAGCCCCTGCCCGCTTTAGCTGCGGCACAAGTTCGCGTTCGACGGTTTCCTCGACGATAACTTCGATAGCGACCCAGTTCTCATCGGCCAGGCGGGAGATGGTGGGACTTTGCTCCGCGGGGAGGATGGCAACTATTTCTTCCAGTGACCCAGCCGGGGCGTTGAGTTTTAGCCCGACTTTTTTCTGGGCTTGCAACGCGCCGGTGAGCAGCAGGGCGATGTTCTCGATCTTCTGCCGCTTCCAGTCGATCTTCATCGCGTCCTTGTTGGCAATGAGCCTGGGCGTGGAGGTCAGCAGCGTGTCGATAACCCGCAGCTTGTTAGCCCGCAGGCTGCTGCCGGTCTCCGTAACGTCCACGATGCCATCTAACAGGCGAGCTTTGACTTCCGTCGCGCCCCAGCTGAACTCGACCTTGACATCGATGCCCTTATCCGCGAAATACTTGCGGGTAACGTTCAACAGCTCCGTCGCTACGATGCCCCCCGCGAGGTCTTCAGGCTTGGTAACGTCGCCCTCTTCGGGCACAGCCAGTATCCACCGGGCGGGTCGGCTGGTCGCTTTGGAATAGACCAACTCGCAAATTTCGACGACGTCCGAGCCATTCTCGCAAACCCAGTCGTGCCCGGTCAGGCCTACGTCCACAATACCGTCCTCGATGTATCGGCTCATTTCCTGGGCGCGAAACATTATAGCGGACATCTGCTCGTCATCGACGGTGGGAAAATAGCTTCGCGAAGGCACATGAATATCATAGCCAGCCCGGCGAAACAGGCTCAGCGTGCTCTCCTGCAACGAACCCTTGGGAATACCCAACACCAGTTTGTCAGCTGCGGTCTTGTGCGCCATCGTGATTTATCCTTCTCTACGTTCGATCTTCTGCAAACTTCACCATGAAGCACATGAAGAGCATGAAGTTCTTTTTTTGTTATCTGAAAAAATCTGAAAAAATCTGAAAATCTAAAACAAACGTAATCATTCACACTTTTTCAATAAATTTCACAGCCATCCCACAACACGATGGCTTGACAGCTCCGTAGGAGCTAAAGCAAAAAAAAACGTGAACGGTTACGTTTTAATTATCTGTGTACATCCGTGTTTATCCGTGGTTCTTGTTTTTGCGTAAACGGTTACCAATTATTTACTCTTCTTTTTCCCAGCCTTTTTAGTTACGGTTTTCTTGGCTGCTTTCTTGGGTGAAGTTTTCTTAACGAC
>JAOZNE010000055.1:0-10925 GCA_029933955.1 Phycisphaerae bacterium | reverse complement strand
AGCGGCATGACGCGTGTGAAGACCTCGCCATATTATCCCCAGAGCAACGGCAAGCCGGAACGCTGTCATAGAACGATTAAGGGTAGCTGTATTCGGGTCAACACACCGCTGAC
The DNA here is from genome assembly GCA_029933955.1 of Phycisphaerae bacterium. Classification (GTDB taxonomy): domain Bacteria; phylum Planctomycetota; class Phycisphaerae; order SM23-33; family SM23-33; genus B1-G9. The sequence goes on along the minus strand of JAOZNE010000055.1, from coordinate 10,812 downwards.
ACCGGCCGACGCGATACGGCTTGTTACTGATTTTGTGGACCATTACAACAATCGGCGGCTGCATATTGCGATAGGCTATATTACGCCTGCTGACAAACTCCAAGGCCGGGCTGAAAACAATTCTGGCCCAGCGGGAAACCAAGCTTATCGCCGCCAGAGAGGCCCGGAAAGCTCGGCGGAAACGACAGGCCTCGTAATGAAAAGATAATGCAAAGATTCTGTCGCGAAAACTGATTGACGATTTTCACGTTTTAGTGTAGAATAATGGTGTGAGAAGTACAGACGTCCAGGCCAGGCGAGCCGATGGTGTACGACAATAGAAACTTGTTGACCGATGAAGAAGTCATTACCCATTTTGAATAGCGTGAGGGACAAGCTGGCTGTCTCATGCGCAAGCGGGCTTGGCGAATACGTCGCCTCGACGCCCGCCCCGGCCTCGGTTGGCAAGCGTGCCTGCAAGGTCGATGTTCATTACAGGCCCTGCCCATTTCAGCAAAAACTCGCATCCGCCGCTGCGGCGATATATCGCGCGCACGCTAAACTGCGGTAATTTCGTTTACGAACGCGTCGAGGTCGGCTTGGTATTCGTCGCGTTTTACGGGTTTTTGGCGGAACCCAGCCCGGGCGATGACTTCCCCGCTGAGCAACTGTTCCATATCATCCAGGGTATTTTTAATACCGTCGGTGTGCGTCGTGCAAAACACCGCTGCGAGCTTAATCCCCAGGCCTTGCTCTGTTAGATACGCACGCATGGCGGAACTCATCGTCTTAGCCCAGACAGGGCTGCCCAGGACAACCAGGTCGTAGTCAGCTGGGTTGTGCGCAGGGGGTTTTATCGGCACAGCCTTTTTCATAATAGCGTCTTTGCAAGCCACGGCAAAGCCCACCGCCCCAGAGCGATTCTTCGTATCGACAAGCTCCTCGACATCCGCTCCGAGCCGCTCTGCCAGGGCCTGGGCTACCTTGCGGGTAACTCCCGACCGCGAATAATAGACTATAAGCGTCTTCATCATAATCTCCTGTTCTCAAACGGGCAGGCGAAGTATCGAGAGGAACATTCGCTCTGCTGGGCCCGGATTTTTGCCGCGCCGGCGTAGCACGCCCACCGGACGTTGCCACTGGGCAGGATTTTTGAACGGAATACAGGCCAGGTCGCCTCGGGCAGCTTCGTCGTGGATGTTGGCTTTGGGCAGAATGCCCACCCCCGAGCCTACCATGATAGCGCGCTTGAGCAGCTCGATGTTGTCGAACTCCATAGCGACATCGACGCTTACCCGCGAGCGTTTGAGCAGCCCATCAATGTGTCGGCGGGTTGGGATATTCGCCTCGAACGCGACGAACGCCAGCCCGGCGAGGTTTTTTGGCGAGACGGTTTTTTGACCCGCTAGAGGATGCTCCGGCGCACAGACTACGACCAGCTCTTCGCTGGCCAGCGGAACAATCTCGATGGAGCGGGTTTTCTCCGGGCAGGCAACGACGCCCAGGTCCATCTCGCCGGAAATAATAGCTGCGTATATATCGTTCCACCCCGTGTACGAAACGTGCAGGTTCACGTCCGGATGTTTTTGGAAAAATTCCCGCACGAACTGATCCAGCAGATAAAACCCGACCGAATATATCGTGCCAACCCGCAAAACGCCCCGGACGGAATCGCTGGCACTTTTGACCTCGCCGAGCAGCTGTTCGTATCGTCGGACTATATCCTTAGCCCCGGCGTAGTAGATTCGCCCAGCCTCGGTGGGCGTAACCAGTCCTCCGCCCCGCGCGACCAGTTGGACGGACAGGTCTTGCTCCAGCTTGGCCAACTGCTGAGACACAGCCGACTGCGAAACGTAGTTGGACTCAGCGGCACGAGAAAAACTGCCCGTGTCCACCAGGTCGCAAAACGTTTTCATCACGACGATATTCATAAAACAAAACTCCGGACCGCCTAATAGAAGCCGCACGCATTTTAGCGTTACTTATAGCTCCCTATCAAGCTTTTAATGATAAAACTACATAGCCAGTGAGCGACCGGATTTTCTGGCGGGGTTTCCTGCCTTTCAAACAAGCGGCCCTGAAAGGCCGAAACATACCAGCCCAGGGCAATGCCCCGGTTTGGATAACCAGCCAGGCTGACCTCGCCGCCGATGCCGAGAAAGTCGTCGCAAACAAATCCTTCGACTGCGGCGACGACGACAGCATCGCGGTTTGTCGAACCATTCTCCTGGGCCAGGGCATAGGCCACACCGCCATCATCCACACGCAAAATGAACAGCAAGCCCAGCGATACGGACTGAAGGCACCAGTCAGCCGTATCCTTATAAATTCCGGCGGCTCGACAGGCTGCATCGAAATCGGAACAGGCCCGACCCTGTCGCTGACCCTGGGGTGCGGAACCTATGGCGGCAACTCGACGACGGACAACGTCAGCTACAAACAGCGATAACAAATACAACGCAAATCCAGCACTTATTTGCGGATTTTCTCGAAGCAAATTATGGGCTCAAAACGCAACTCCGTCTTATGTCGTCGCAAATAAGCGCTGGATTTGCAACCACGACGTTATTTAGCCCGCGACGCTGCCAGTTGCGACAGGGCTTGGGGGTATGCGATTTGCTCCTGCTCGAATACGCGACGGGCCAGGTCGTCGGGGGTGTCGCCCGGCAGGACGGGCACTTCCCGCTGGAGGATAACAGGCCCGGAGTCGTATTCATTGTTCACGAAATGGACGGTGCAGCCTGACTTGCTGTCGCCCGCTGCGATGACAGCTTCGTGGACATGACGGCCAAACATGCCGCGCCCGCCATGACGGGGCAGCAGAGCGGGGTGAATGTTCACGACCCGCCCGGCGTAGCTCGGCGGGATAGTCCACATGCTCAGAAACCCGGCCATGACGACCAGCTCGGCCTCGGCCTGGTCGAGCAGCTGGGTTATCTTGGCTGAGTATTCCGCCAGCTGGCTTGGCCCGAATTTTTTGTAGGGCACGATGTGGGCGTCTATTCCCGCAGCCTGGGCTAGCTCCACGCCGCGACAGGCCCGCGACGCAATAACCACGACGATCTCGGCGTCGAGCGTCCCGGCCTGGATGTGCTCCAGAAGGTTCACAAGCGTCCGCCCACCGCCAGAGAGCAGTACGCCAAGGGCCAATGGCTTGGTGTTTTTCGCGACTGTCATGCGGAGCATTTTACTCAAACAGACCGAGATTAGGCAATAGGCAAGTAGGCAATAGAAAAACGAATTCCGAAATCTAAAATCCGAAATTGCCCAGGATAACCAACCAGTTTTATATCCGCCAACGGGGTCCAACAGTAAAATCAGGATTTAGTCTCGGACACGAAAATGGTTTTGTCGGTTTTTGGTTTTGACATCGTCTGGGCTGGGGCGTACACTCAGCTTCGTTGAGATGGAACTGAGTTTGCGAGAGGGATACTCGAAACTACAGGCACGGATTGCCATACCAGACCAAATCATCGACACCGTTGGAATTTGTTTACGTGGATTTATTTCCGCGGGGCCTTCGCTGAGGGCTGGTGCGATTACGGATTGGAACCAGAAATATGGCAAGTGTTGACCGTGCTTTGTGGCAGCGAATAATCCAGGACGTTGTAGCTAACGGCGGGAATATTATCCGCCCGTGGTTCCCGCAGCTTGAACCCATCAGCCTGGCCCATGGCCTGCTCGAAATACAAACCCCAGGCCCGAAGGAACGAGCATATTGTCAAGCCCATGCCGCGGTGCTGTTCACCGAGGCGGCCCAAAAAGCGACAGGCAGACTCGTGGGCGTTTGTTTTCTCACCCATGCCCAGGAAGCTGAGGCTGCGGACGTTCCCGCTGTTGCCCAAACCCAGGCTGGGGCGGGCCTGGCTTCGGCAGATGCGCCGCTGGAACTCAACAACGATTATATTTTCGACAGCTTCGTCTCAGGCCCGTGCAATCGCCTGGCCCACGCAGCTTGCTGTGCCATCTGCGACACCCCGGGCAAGACGTACAACCCGCTGTTCCTCCATGGGCCAAGTGGCCTGGGCAAGACGCACCTGCTCCAGGCTGCCTGCCATCGTATTTTGCACGACCAGCCCGACGCGAGGGTGCAATTTCTGACCTGCGAAACTTTTGTGAACCATTTCATCGAAGCCGTCCAGCAGGGCAAGCTGCACGATTTCCGCTACAGATATCGCCATGTCGATGTGCTGGTGGTAGACGACATACAATTCCTCTGCGACCACGAGCAAAGCCAGGAAGAATTTTTCCACACCTTCAACACGCTCTACCAAACGCAGAAGCAGATCATCCTTTCTTCCGACCGAGGCCCGCAGGAAACGCAGCTGGAAGAGAGGCTCATCAGCAGGTTTAACTGGGGCCTGGTCGCCCGGATAGACAGGCCTTGCTACGAAACCCGCGTGGCGATACTCCGCACGAAGGCACGCCTGCGGGGCATTGAACTGCCCGAGGATGTCGTGTGTTTTATCGCTGGCACGATAGACTCCAACACTCGCGAACTAGAGGGCACGGTGGCCAAGGTGGCTATGCTCGCGCAGGTAACGGACAGGCCTGTCGATCTGGCTATGGCTGAGGAAGCTATTGGCAGTGAGCCTCGGTCGTCCCGCCGAGAGATTACGATCGACGATATTCTCAATGTGGTTACCAAGCGGTTCAGCGTCAGGCTGATCGATTTGCAGTCGAAAAAACGCACCCGCTCCATCGCCTTGCCGAGGCAGATATGCATGTACCTGGCCCGTAGCCTGACCCGCCATAGCCTGGAGGAAATCGGAGGTTATTTTGGTGGGCGCGACCATACGACCGTTATTCACGCGAACAAAACCGTCAAAAACATGCGGGAAAGCGACCCGCTGTTCCAGGCGACTTTGGAAAAACTGGTTGAGGATGTAAGCGCGGGAGTAACCGCATAAACGAGGGCGCCGCATGAGTAAGAGAGGGTGCGGCACAAGAGAGGATGCCGACGTGCTGACGTTGGGAATTGGACAAGCCTCCGCCTGGGCGGAGGCTTTGTTTTTGTAGCGTGGGCGAGACGCCCAAGCCACCATGGCTACCCCGCAGACCCGCGGTGTAGCCATGCCACCCGACAATATGGTATTAGGCAGAGGGTTTACGCATATTCATAGAGAGGAACGGTTTTTTTCGGGCGGCGACTGACAAGAAGCTCTTCGATATGCTGAACGGTAGTGGGGGAGAAAATGGTATCTCCGCATACGCTACAAACTTCAGCTGGAACATTTTCAAAAACAAATACTTCCGCATCGTGTTGGACGGTGTGGATAATTGCTTTGCTCTCGTAGTCTCCCGGGCAACCTTGGATACTGCATTTCATTTGATTATCTCCTGTTGTAGGGGTCCAACCACTTGGGCAACTTCGGCTCGTAGGCTGTTATTACTATTATGACGTCCAACGATGTTGTACAGCAAATATGCAAAAATCGGCCAGAAGCATCTTTGCCCTGTGCAACCAGTCAACCAATCCACCAATCAACCGCTTTACCCCCTGGCTTGGGTTCGGATTTCCAGTAGTTCTTTCATGACGTTGTGGCAGTTGCCTTTCCAGCTTGTCGTGCCGAAGCAGTCGTGGATTTGTTTGTATAGCAGGTAGAGTTTTTTGTAGACAGCCACGGCTTTGGGGTTTGGTTTGTAGACTTTCCGCTTCAGGCCTGTCATAGCTTCCTGGGCAGCGGGGACGGTGGGATATACTCCGCCGGTAACCGCGGCTGCGACCGCAGCGCCCAGTGCGCAAGCCTGGGAAGATTTTGCGATTTTCATAGGCCTGTTGGTTACATCGGCGTAAATCTGCATGACCATGGGGTTTTTCTCCGCAATGCCGCCACAGTTTACGATGTCTTCCACCTTTATATTGTACTGCTCGAACCGGTTGATAATCGTAAGTGCGCCAAATGCGGTAGCTTCGACGAGCGCGCGATAAATTTCCGCCGGGGTAGTGTGGAGCGTTTGGCCCAGCACCAGACCTGTCAGCTTGGGGTCTATCAGGACGGTTCGATTTCCGTTGTTCCAGTCCAGAGCCAGCAGGCCACTTTCGCCCGGAGCCAGGCTGGCAGCTTCTTTGGTGAGGGCGCTGTGCGACCCAGCCGTCTTGCCGCCCGGGGCGATGTAGTTTACGAACCAGTTGAAGATATCGCCCACGGCGCTTTGGCCTGCCTCGAGTCCGACGAACCCGGGCACGACGCTGCCGGTAACTATGCCGCACAAGCCTGGCACGTTGGCGATGCGTTGGCTGGTTGGCACGACCATCATGTCGCAGGTGCTCGTGCCGAGGATTTTCACCATCGTGCCGGGTTTTATCCCCGAGCCTACCGCGCCGAGATGCGCGTCGAAGGCTCCGACGGACACGGGCAGGCCCGCGGGCAACTTCATTCGCTTGGCCCAGTCTTCGGTAAGTTCGCCGACGGATTGGCCTATCGTCTTGGCTTTGCTCACAAGTCTGCTGCGCAGGCCCGCCAGTTTGCGATCCAACCGGAGCAGGAATTTTTCGTCCGGATAGCCTCCCCATTCATCGCTGTACATAGCTTTGTGTCCCGCGGCGCAGATGCCGATGGAGAGTTTGTCAGGCTCGTCCGTGCCGGTAAGCACAGCTGGTATCCAGTCGGCAGCTTCGACCCATGTATAGGCTGCTTCGAACACTTTTGGGCTGGTGCGCAGGCAGTGGAGGATTTTGCTGAAGAACCACTCGCTGGAATATGTCCCGCCGCACTTGGCGAGATACTGAGGCCTCATTTTCCGGGCCTCGTTCGTGATAAACTCCGCCTCGCCCGCGGAGGTGTGGTCTTTCCAAAGCCAGGCCATCGCGGCGAGATTGTCCTCGAACCGTTTTTGAAACGCCAGGGGTTGGCCCTGCCTGTTCAGCGGTATCGGCGTGCTGCCAGTCGTGCCGACGCCCAGGGCGACGACCTGATCGACGCTGAAATATTTGTTGTTCCGCTTGGCCCCAGCCAGGGCGCGTCGGACGGTGGTCTCAGCTCCCTTGAGATAGTCCGCGGGGTCTTGCCGGGCCAGATTCGGGTCGTCTGAAAGGAGGATGCCATCGCAGCCATGCTCGTATTTCCAGGCCGACGATGCGACCTCCTTGCCGTTGACCGTGTTGACGACAACTGCCCGAACGGAGTTCGTTCCATAGTCCAAACCGATTGTGTATTTTGGCATTTTTTGGGTTCCTATTTCTAAAAACAGCAGAACACGAATGTCACTAATTAAAACGAATGACACGGGGGGGCATTGGGCATTGGTTTTTTATTGGGTATTTGGTATTGGTTCTTCAATGGTCATTGGGTATTTGGTCATCGGGCATTTTCCGTCATTCGTCATTGATTCCTCATTCGGATTTCGGAATTCGTCATTTGCTGTTTTTTTTCTATTGCCTATTTGCCTATTCCCTATTGCCTGTTTTCAAAAATTATTTCGCAGCGTCGTATGCTTCGGTTTTCAGGTCTTCAGCTCCGCAGTATAGGCATCGGCGGTGTTTTTGGGACATGGTTCTATTGCATTTGCGGCATTTTTTTATGCCCTTGGTAATCTTGCCGTCCACCACGCCGTCGCGTATGTCGATCTCGTGAACCTTGTTCATCAGGTCATCTTCGCTGAGGCTGGTTCGTTCTTTCAACAGTTCCCAGACAGCCAGGTTCACCAGCAGGAGCTTGTCTATCCGTTCTTCGAGAACCGAGACCACCCGCTGTGCTTCGTTGGCTTTGGTTTGGCTCCGCGCCGCCTGCGAGATGGCCATGTTACCAGCTGTGACGTTGGGCGCGCATCGCGCCCCGTATATTCCAAGCCCGGTTATCATTCCAAATCCATTCATTATTTTCCTATCCACCCTCAGCTCTACTTGCCTACTTGCCTAAAAAAGTCCACGGATTTCACGGATTAAAAAAAGATTACACGGATTTTTTTTAGAAGAAGTAATCAGTAATCAGTTTTCAGTAATCAGTAAAAGCAAAAACAGCAAAACAGAAAATACGAATGACACGTGAGGGGCATTGGTTTTCTACGGGGTATTGGATATTTGGTATTGGTCATTCAATGGTCATCGGGCATTTTCCGTCATTCGTCATTGATTCCTCATTCGGATTTCGGAATTCGTCATTTGCTGTTTTTCCCTACTTGCCTATTCCCTGATTTTTCCCATCCATTCACCGGAGAAAACTTCCGCCGCCGGGCCTGTCATCAGGACGTTGTCATCTTCTTGTCGCCATTGTATGTCCAGGTCGCCGCCGGGCAAGTGTATTGTTACGCTTCGTTCCGCCCGGCCTGTCATCGCCGCGGCTACGCAAACAGCTGAGGCGCCGGTTCCGCAGGCCAGGGTTACGCCGCTGCCTCGCTCCCATGTTCGCATTTTGATTTCCGCCGGGCCTGGCACCTGCGCGAAATGCACGTTAATTCGGTCAGGGAAAATTGGCTGAGTTTCAAGATAAGGACCTATTTGCTCCAGCGGCACAGCATCGACGTTTTCGCAGAAAATTATCACATGCGGGTTACCCATGGACACGCAGGTCATCCGCATATCCAGGCCACAGTCTTCCATCCACGCGGCGGGGCTATTCATAGGAATATATTTTTCCAGCGGCACATCAGCTATAGGCCCGTCCAACTTGCCAGGTAGCTCCACGGGTATCTCCGCTGGGGTGAGTATAGGCCGGCCCATGTCGACAGTCGCAGCTGATACGTTCTGCCCGTCGCCATCGTCGAAAAATTTTTCGATAGTCTTCACGCCGCTTGCGGTTTCGATTTTGACGGGGTTGGCCCGGGCCAGGCCTTGCTCGTGGGCGAACTTGGCGACGCATCGGATAGCGTTGCCGCACATCATACCCTCCGACCCGTCAGCGTTGAACATTTGCATCCGCACGTCAGCTTGGCTGCTGGGCAGCACCAGCACCAGCCCATCCCCGCCGATGCCGAAGTGCCTGTCGCTAACCGCCCGGGCGATGGCAGGGGGGTTCTCCACAGGCCTATCAAAGCCATTGACGTAGATGTAATCGTTGCCGATGCCGTGCATCTTGGTGAAAATCATTTGTCTCTTTCCCAAAGCCAGCTGCGAAACCATTTCTGGATCTTCACGAAAAAACCGCGGACGCCATTATATCGCCAGCAGGGGGGCAATGCTATATGCAACGAATTTCGGATTTCGGATTCACCCGCGAGCAGGCCCGATCCGAAATCTGAAATCTGCAATCCGAAATTTGTTCTTTTGCTATTGCAAATGCTGAGTTTTGTCGGTAGAATCCCGCGACTCTTCAGAGTATTGAATTTGAAAGGACTTATTTATCATGGGACAGCGACGAGACAGACTCAACACGAGGTTGGAAAAGCAGGCGATAAGCCGTCGGGCCAACGCCCCACGCAAGGCCAAGGAGCGTGCTCGCAAGGCAGCCCGCGCCGAAGCAAGGTCTGCCAGGCTGGCGGAGTAGCTTTGGTTTTTTGCGTGAGGGACCAGATGGACGTCAGCGAACGTATAATCAGGCTGGAGGAAAAGCTCGCCTTCCAAGAACAGACCATCGCTGAGCTTGACAAGGTGGTGCTGGAGCTTAATCGCAAGGTCTCAACTATGGGTCGCGAGATGGACGACGTCCGCGTATCGGTCAGGCCTGTCGACCAAGCCAAACCCGACGACGAAAAACCCCCACACTACGGCGGGTTCGGCTCAGCGGTATAAACGGTTTTTTGAAAAAGTAATCAGTTATCCCAGCACTTATTTGCGAAATTTTATGGCTGGGCAGTATGGTTATTAACCTACCAACTGCTCAGAAACATGGCAAATAAGTGCTGGGTCAGTAATCAGTAAAAGCAAAAACAGCAGAACACGAATAACGGGGAAGGCATTGGATATTGGGTATTGATGTTTCAATGGTCATTGGGTATTTGGGCCTTGGTCATTTTTTCGGAATTCGTTATTCGTCATTGATTCGGCATTCGGATTTCGTTATTCGTCATTTGCTTTCCCCTATTGCCTACTTGCCTATCCCCTATTGCCTACTATATCAATTTCCGCAGGATCGCTTGGACAGCGGGTTTGTCGTCTTCGTTGGCTAGCGAATATCTGAAGCATGCCTTTGGGCTTAGGCTTACCGTTACCCTGCCATTTGGCCCGCGGTAGCTCACGTTCGCTGCGGTAACGAAGTCCACATATTCCCGCAGAAAATCCATGCCGTGTTGCGAGTCCAGGAACTTTGGGCTGTAAGGCCCGCACATATACGAGTCGTGTGCATAGTCGCTCACCCTCACGCTGCGGAGCTGGAACTTTTGCGTATTGGCTTGGAGTTTGTCGATCGCAGCGGGTATGTCCAGCTCGATTCCCGTAACCACCGTAGGCAGTGCCAACGCGCTGGCCAGGAAGTTGGCTATCTGGTCGATGCCGCTAGCTGAGCCTTCGTAGACCTCCAGCACGCCGCGTTGCGGGAAGATACCGATCGGCAGCACGGTGGCCTTTTCCACCGCGGTGGTGAGTATTTCCGCGGTCTCGACGTCCAGCCTTTTGATTTCCTGGTTGGTCTTGCGAACTATCGACGCATAGACAGCCTGGGGCCCAGCTGAGCAGTGCAGCACGCCGAACTCCTCGTCGGTGGGCAGGCCATAGCCTTCGATTGCCTCGGCAAGTTGCCTAGGCTCGGGACAGCCATCTATCGTGGCAAGGTTGAGTTTGAATGAAGACATCCAGCCTCCTGATTCCAGTAGTTTTTAAACGGGGTCGAAAAGACGCATCATACGCATCGTGCTGGGATTGTCAATCTTTCCGGTTGCGGGTCGATTGACAATTAGCCCTGGGCGTTGTAGACTTCGCGGTTTCCCCCGGCGGGGAGAAATGGAAATCGAAAATGC
>JAOZNE010000054.1:9217-10926 GCA_029933955.1 Phycisphaerae bacterium | reverse complement strand
TTTTACCGTCGGCGAAGTTCAGCTAGTTCTTCGCATCGCAAGGCGTAGCTGATTAGTAGGTATGTCGCTGAGCCCAGGATAACTGTCATGGCTATCACGGTTGCTTCGCGGGCTTGGCTTGGTGCTATTGTCAATGTGCTAAACGCCCAGCCTGCCAACCCAGGCAGCCAGCGCAACGACGCCCACAAAACCCCCGCCATCGCGGCGGTGCCCAGAGCGATTCTGCCTAGTGAAGATATGATTCGTCGCGCGCCGATTTGGCCCCACCGCCGGCGAAGCCAATATGTCAGCACGACGGCGTTGATACTGCTGGTGATAGCGGTGGCCAGGCCTACCGCTGCACCTTTTAGCGGCGTGAAAATACCCGCCAGCACCAACACCAGGTTCAGCCCAGCCAGGCTGCAAGCCAGTATCATAGGCCCGCGAGGCTGTTTTATCGCGAAAAATGCTCGCAGCAAAATATGATTGCAAAAATACGCCCACATGCCCAGGCAGTACATTTGCAAAATAATCGCCGCTCGCTGCGTGCTAAAGGCGGTGAACTGCCCCCGCTCGAACAGCAGCTTGACCACAGGCTCAGCCAGGACGATGAGAGCTACCCCCGCGGGGATGCCGAGGAACAAGCTCAGCCTGAGTGCCCGGTTGACCGCACCGGTCAAAGCGGGTTTGTCGTCGCGGGCGGCGAATCGGCTGAACAGCGGAAACACGACCGTCGCGATAGATATCGCAAGCACGCCCAGGGGCAGTTGGAACATGCGGTTGGCTACGTAGATGCACCGCACGACACCCGAAGCCAGGGGCAGGGAGGACTCTGGCGAGGGAGCTGTGAAGATAAGCGCGATGAGTCTGTCGGCAAAAGCGCTGAACTGCAAAATCCCCAGCGGGATAAACATCGGAGCCATCAGGCTGCCCACCTTGCGGGTTTCGGGCAGCATCGCCAAGCCAGGCCAGCCGGCGAACAGCGTCAGGCCCGCTCGCCTCAACAGCAGCACGACGCCGAGAAGTTGCACCACCCCCGCCAGGATCAGCGAGCAGGCGATGACGAAAAACTGGTTCACATCCGTCTTGGCCAGGGCTGGAGCTACCCAGGCTGCAGCGATGATGAGTACGACGTTCAGGATTATCGGCGACAAGGCTGGGTATGCGAAATGGCCTCGGCAGTTCAGAGCTGCTGACCCCAATGCCAACATGCAGACCGTGAACATGAACGGCAACATGATAGCTGTCCACTGCAACAGCAGCAGCCTGGCCCAGTCGCCAGGCCAAACCGCCCAGGCGACCCACAGCCCGATTGCTATCAGGGCAATCAGCCCAGCCAAGACAACCGCCAGCGCCCCGGCGACATTGGCCAAGACCAGCCTGGCTCGGCCCCAGCCTTGAGACTCCGCCACCTCGGTAAAAACCGGCACAAACGCAGCGGACATAGCCCCCTCGCCAAACAGCCTGCGGAAAAGATTCGGCACGGCAAAGGCGGTCCAGAACCGGTCAGCCAACACCGACCCGCCGATGGGAATGATAACCATATCGCGAATCAGACCTAGTATCCGCGAGAGCATGGTCAGCCCAGCTACAAGCCTGGCTGCGCCGAAAAAGCGATGACTCTCGCCATGCTCACCGCCGGCGTCAGTTTCTGATTGATGATCCATGGCCAAGACTTCCGAGCTATGATTTTCGTTTTCCGTAGCGTGGGCATCTTGCCCATGTTTTTT
>JAOZNE010000054.1:0-9117 GCA_029933955.1 Phycisphaerae bacterium | reverse complement strand
TATATATCGATAGCGACGATTTTTCGTATCCAGAGGAAGCCTATGACATTCAGCCCGACCACCGCTACGAGGATAGCTTTGCCCAGTGCGTCGGTGAAAAGTTGCGACACTCCAGCTGGGTCTACGAAGTAGAGTATCGTCATGACCACCGCGGGCATAGCTCCCAGCCAGCGTGCTGTAGCTCGGCCTTGCGCGGTGAGGGCTTCGACGCGGTTTTCCAGCCTTTGTATTTCGCGGATGCTCGCTGCGATTCTGTCGAGCGTCTCGCCGAGGTCTCCGCCGCGTTGTCGATGGGTTTGCAATGCTGCGAATAGAAGTTTATAGTCCGCGGAGTCCACCCGCCTGGCTGCGTTGGACATCGCGTCGTCCAGGCCCGTGCCGTAGTCATACTCCCGCAGCAAGTGTGCGAACTCCTGGCTAATCGGCTCGGGGCCATCGTCAGCTATCATCCGCATAGACTGGACGAGGTTCAGCCCGGCCCGCACGCCGGAGCAGAGCGTCTGGATACCGCTGACGAGTTGGGCGTCGAGCCTTTTCCGCCGGCGTTTGCACAGCAGTTTTATAACAGCCTCGGGCAAGGCTACGCCCAGAGCTGCTCCCAACAGCGTCGCCAGCAGGCTGCCCTCGAGCAGCATAAAACCCACAAATCCGAAAAATATCATCGCCAATCCCGTCAGCACCGTTACTGCCCGGGGGGAGACCCCCAGCAGTAGAGTCTCGCGAAGGATCCGCCCGTATCGTCGTTCTCGGCGGCGCAGGGCAAGGCCTAGCGGTCGGCTTCCTATAAGGACAGCTGCGACGACGCACAGGAACATCACCACGCTATTGATGATAGCTGGCGTGATATCGAAATTTTCACTTATCGCTGCAATCATATTTTCGCGAGTCCATTGAGCCAATTGCAAAAATGCAGCCTAGCCGCCCTCGGCTGGGAAGGTCGTGTGAAAAATACCGGAAATTTAGCAAGTTCAACACAACCGAGGGCGGCTGTGCCACATTTCCGCATAGTTTTGCAATTGGCTCCATTTACTGCCTGCCCGATTATAGACAAATTCGCTCGCGACTGTTACCAAAAACAAGAGTTTTTCCTTGACGCACATATCGTTTTGTGTTAGAATGCCGCGTAATCGATAGTTTTTGTTAGTGAGCCAAGGTTTTATATGGAGGTAGGGACATGTTTTATAGAAGTATATCGCGATCGGCCTGTCTGTTTTTCCTGACGGTGATGTTAATAGCCAGCTCTCCCGCATTGGCGATTATAAATCACGCTTCCAGCGGTGAGCCGACCGACACCCCAAACGACGCTGTCGTGGGCCGGTACGGTACCAACGCCTCGCTGGTGGTTATCTCCCCGAGATATGCTATAACCACAAGGCACCAGGGCAGTGGCCAAAATGTAGTCATCGGCGGCACCACCTATTACACAACCGAAACGAACCACGCCTCAGCTGATATCCGCATACTCAGGCTCTATACCGACTCATCCAAGAGCACCGACGCAGCTTTGACCAGTTACGTCGGCCTTTTCAACACCACAGACGAAACCGCCGCGGGCAACAACGATATCGTACTCGGCGGGCATGGCAGAACCAGAGGGAACGACCTGACCTCCGGCGGCCAGGTCTATGGATATGGTTGGGCGACAGACCATAACAACAATACCTACGGAATGCACTGGGCGACAAATCTGCTGGAGAGTACGGGCACAGCTGGCGCATCCGATATTATCGAAGGCGATTTCGACGGCCTGGGCGAAGGTGGCGCGACGAGCTACGAGGGCATATTGGCTGAGTATGACTCGGGCGGTGGAATGTTCCACGAAGTCAACGGCGATTGGTATGTCATGGCTTTGAATCGCGGGGTGGAAAACCACGGCGGGCAGGCATGGTTCCGCAACAGCAGCGACCCGAGCGTCCTGGACCCGGACGCTTTCGATGGCGTGCGAATAAGTTCTTACGCAAGCTGGATACAGAGCAATACGCTGGACACTATCACGACCATCCCCGAGCCTGCGACGATGTTGCTTTTGGTCTCCGGCGGAGTTGCGATGTTGATCCGTCGGCGTAGAGCATAACCTGCTGGCATATCGCGGGCAGGCTGATACAATGTGTCCATGACCAGAACTCACCCCGAACCCTGCCCGTCATGTGGCACAGTGAAAACACACACAGCCGAGGGCGGCTATGCTACACTCTTATGGCTTGTGGTTTTCCTAGCTTGCTTTGGGCTGTACCTCGCTACGGCCAATCGCGGCTTTTGCTGGCAGGACAGTGGCTGGAATCAGCTTCGCGCACTGGATGGCGACTACTCTCAATCCGTACCGTTGGCCCGGGCACATGTGCTGTACATCGCGGGAGGCCATCTGCTGGCGAAAATCTCGCCAGGCTACATGCCCTTCGCGTTCAACGCTCTCAGCTCACTCTGGATGGCTATCGCCCTGGCTAACCTGGCTGTCATCGGCGCGACGCTCACGGGCAGGCGGTGGATAGGCCTAGCGGTCGCGGCCACGCTGGCCCTGACACACACGACGTGGTGGCTTGCCACGATAAACGAAAGCTACGCCTGGGTATTGGCCGGGTTCACCGCGGAGATCTACCTGCTGATACGCCTGCTGCGCGGGCCGAGCTGGGGGACGCTTGCAGCCTTGTCGCTGATTAGTGGACTGGGCTTGTGCGTGCATAATTTCGCGCTGCTGCCTCTGCCTGTGTATGCAATCGTGGCCTGCTGGCTTGTAGCGAAACGGAAAATCCCGGCCTGGTCCCTGGCCGTCGCGGCTGGGGCGTATCTGGTAGGCTCGGGAGTATTCCTCGGCATGATTGTCGCCTCTGCCATCCGCAACGGCTCGGTAGCCTGGGCCTTGCGAGACGCCCTGACGGGCCAATATGCATCGAGCGTGTTGAACATGGCCGGTGCGGGACGATACCTCAAAGCAAACCTTGCCATCTCAGCTTTGAACTTCATAAACCTCCTGGCTCCCCTTGCAATCGTCGGGCTGATAAAGCTCCGCGCCAGGCTCGGTGGGCCGTTGGCTGTGGCGCTGACGGCAATTAGCGCGATACAGTTCATTTTTTTCGTGCGATATCCCGTACCGGACCAGTTCATGTTCATCCTGCCGTCGTTGGCCTGCCTGGCGGTGTTGGCTTGTGTCGGGCTGGACGTGTTGGCTGGGCTGGTCAGGCCAAGATGGCGGGCGGTTTTGGCTTGTGCCATGCTGGCCTCGGCTCTGGTTCAGCCCGTGGTTTATGTCGCAGCCAGTGATTTCGCTCAACGGAACGGGCCTATTCGCAAGCGACAGTTGCCCTTCCGCAACGAAGCGAACTATTGGCTGACCCCGTGGAAACATGACAAAAACTCGGCTGAAAAATTCGCAAGGTTGGCTCTGCAAGCGGCTGCCCCCCACGGCGTAATCCTCGCGGACAACACATCGATTTACCCTCTGCTCCTGGCCCAGCGATTGGCTAAGGACAACAAGTTCGCCGAGGTCAGTATTTACCGAGGCCCGGATTTCCTAAGCAAAGCCCGCCAGGAATGGCCAGGCTGTAACGCCATTGTCGCATGTCAAGCCAAGCTGGCAGGCAGGGAGTTTTTCGTCGTTCACAATCAGCCCGGCGCCCTGCCGCCAGAGCTACGCGAGAAACTCAACCTAACCAAAACTCCCAACAGCTCGCTCTACCGCGCAGCCTGGCGATGAGTGTGCGATTTTTTATAAAAACCCTTGACCAGTCTGGCTTTTGGTGGTACATTGCCCCGCTCGAAAGCGGTCGGCAGGTGCCTGTGTGGGTGTCTGCGGAAATTGGCTGCTGGAAGAATGTGAGAGATTTGCCGGGTCTGGCTTTTGACGTCAGGGCTGGGAATCTCGAATAAATGACGTTGGGATTCGCCAGCCTGCCCTAAGACTGGCCCGTCGAAGCCCAGCTGATAGGAGCAACAAATGTCTGCACAAGTTATCAAAGAGCTAATCGACACCGGTATTCA
Organism: Phycisphaerae bacterium; assembly: GCA_029933955.1. Taxonomy (GTDB): domain Bacteria; phylum Planctomycetota; class Phycisphaerae; order SM23-33; family SM23-33; genus B1-G9. The sequence goes on along the minus strand of JAOZNE010000054.1, from coordinate 5,142 downwards.
CTTTGGTCATCGCGGCAGTCGCTGGAACCCGAAAATGAAGCCGTATATTTACGGCAAGCGTGGCGGGCTTCACATCATCGATGTCAAAGAGACCCTCCGCGGGCTTCTCCTGGCCAAGAAGTTTATCATCCAGACTGTCGCCAAGGGCCAGGACGTGCTGTTCGTCGGCACGAAGCGACAGGCTCGCAAGTCTGTGCAAGACCACGCTGAGCGTACCGCGATGCACTGCGTTACCGACCGTTGGCTTGGCGGAATGCTGACGAATTTTCGCGAAATCCGCAAACGCATAGGCCGACTTGAAGAGCTGGAGCAGATGGAAGCAGATGGCCTGCTCGACGCCTACTCGAAAAAGGACGGCTCCAGGCTGCGTCGGGAAATGCGGAAAATCCAACGCAACCTCGGAGGCATTCGCAAAATGACAAAGTTCCCCGGCGTGATGGTCGCCATTGACGCCTGCCGGGAGACTATCGCTATCCGCGAGGCCCGCAAGGCTGGTGTGCCGGTTATCTGCCTGGTAGATACAGACGCCGACCCGGACACCGTGGACATTCCCATCCCCGGCAACGACGACGCTATGCGGGCTATTGAGGTTATCGTTCGGGAATTGGCGGACGCAGCCGAGGCTGGGATGCGAACCCGCACCGAAGGCAATGACGAGCAGAGCGAGAAACCCCGACGACGCAGTAAGCGGGAAACCACCGCCAGGGCACAAGACGAACCCGCCCAGGAACCCCCCGCAGAGGCGGTAGCGGAAACTCCCGCAGAGTAAGGCTACCTCGCCAAAGCGATATCAAACAATCAGCTTCGCGTCGAGGTCGGCGCGGTGCTATACCGAATTGGATTTCAATCACTGGAGACACGACAATGGCTATCACCGCAGCAATGGTAAAAGAACTACGCGAGGCCACCGGCCTGGGCATGATGGACTGCAAAAAAGCACTGGACGAGACCGACGGCGACATCGCCGCAGCTCAGGATATGCTCCGCGCCAAGGGCCTGACCACCGCGGAAAAAAAGGCAGGCCGGGCTACCAAAGAAGGCCGGGTCGGCATTAAGTTGGCAGACGACAAAACCTCCGCCGCTATCGTCGAGGTTCAGTGCGAGACGGACTTCTGCTCTCGCAACGACGAATTCGTGGACATGGTTGGCGACCTGACGGACCTGGTCTACCGAGCCAGCGACGGCGAAGTGCCAGCCGATGAGACCATCACCACCCGCCTGCAGGATGCCCTGGCCAAGATCGGCGAGAACATGAGCTACGCGCGAGGCCAAAAGATATCCGCAGCCAAGATCGGCACGTATCTGCACCACAACAATAAGGTCGGCGTAGTCGTCGGCGTCGATGGCGAGGTAGCTGACGAGACGCTCAGCGACCTTTGCATGCACATCGCCTTTGCCAACCCGATGGGCATTACGACCGACGATATCCCAGCTGAGCTTGTCGCCAAGGAGCGGGAAATCGCCAAGGCCCAGGCTATAGAGTCCGGCAAGCCCGCTGAGATAGCGGAAAAAATGGTCGACGGCAAGATGCGAAAATACCTCGCAGCCAACGCTCTGATGGAACAGCCTTTCGTGAAGGACGACAAAAAGACGGTCAAGGAAATCCTCGCAGGCCAAACCGTAACCGCCTTCGTCCGATACGCCGTCGGCGAAGAGGGGTAAAAAAAACCGCCGTCGTGGTTGCAAACACCGCAACCACGGCACCGGGCTAAGGGCAGATACATGAGTGTACCAGTTTCAATATTTATTTCTGGCGGCGCCCTAGTCGTGGCTGTTATCAGCTTGATCATATCTTTGCAGCGAGGGTCAAGAGCCGGACGCGTCCTTCTGTCAGAGAAGGTCTCCACCTTGCGCGTGTTTCGCTGACACTTTTAGGTTAGTGGGTCAGGTTGAAAGACATTTTCAACAAATCAGTGTGCATTTGCAGTGCCGCTCAATTAGGCAGCCCCTCGCAGGTTGCCTGGAGCAACTCTCGCATATAAGGTACACCTTGCGGAGAATTAAGAAGCAAATTAACCACCTCTCGCCCAGGACCGATCCCGCCCTGATCGAGGATCTCGCCGGCTTGGTCCAATCACAAATGAAACATATTTTTTCCCTGCAAGATGTTGGTAATTACTTACTAAAGAACTGTCCCGAGTGCGTAAGTAAGTAGGTCATGCAATTTATTGCATGGCAAGTTTGTTGGTTTTTTCTCTGATTCTGGGCGTGCGTTGCGGATGCACGATAATGGATTCCAGATACGAAATTATTATTTTCTGGAGCGACGAGGACGACGCCTTTGTCTCTGAAGTGCCAGAGCTGGCTGGCTGCATGGCTGACGGCAAGACATATCACGAAGCCCTGGCCAACGCTGAGCAAATAATTCAGGAATGGATTGACACCGCCAAGGAACTTGGCAGGCCCGTCCCCCAGCCTAGGGGTCGCCTGGCCTACGCTTAAGCTCCGCTCCCTGCCGGTTGAGGCTTTAGCCCAGCAATAAATTCAGCAGTTTTTCGTCGTTGTCGATGACGTGTTTTGGCTTACCCGCTGGCGGGGGCTGCTTGCCCGCGTATATCTGCCCGGGGCGGACGTATTGAATCGTCAGCCAACCCAGAGCGTTTGGGCCTACGAAATCCTTGGCGGGATTGTCCGAAATATACGCACAGTCAGCATGGGGAATAGCGAGTTTCTGCCGGGCCAACTCGAACCCCGCCAGGCTGGGCTTGCCAGCTCCGGGCCCGAGGTCGTCGGTCAGCACGATGGCTTGGAAAAACCCCGCCAAGCCCAGGGCGTCGAGTTTGTTCCGCTGCATCCTGGCTGGGCCGTCGCTTACAATTCCCAGGGGCACGCCAGCGGATTTCAGTTTTTCCAGCACAGCCGCTATGCCCGCAAACGGCGAAATCCCAGGCCGATGAAAACGATAAACCGCCACCAGCTCCGCTATCCCCGCTGAGTCCAAGCCCAGATTAAACTCGTCGTTCAAGTCGTCAAACGCCCGAGCGGTCTGGCCTGCAAGAAACCGCTGCCAAAGCCAATCAGCCAGGGGTTCAGAGCCCGATGTCGATAGCTTAGCAAGATGCTCTCCCACCGCGTTGTACCCGCTGCGAACGAACGCCCGCTCGGGATACAGCGTATCGTCGATATCGAACACCGCAGCTTGGCTTGTCGAGTTTTCCAGTGCCTCTCGCGTCATCTTCCGTCTCTTATATCCATCCAAGCCGACAAAAACAAGCCAGGTTGACTGGTTAATTGGTTGACTGGTGGATTGGTTGCCTGGGTGCCGTGGTTGCGGTGTTTTTTGTTTTTTCAAAAAAATTCGTTTTCGCGTTCTTTCGCGTATTTCGTAGTTTGTTGTTTCTCTTAAAAAAATTCGTGTTCATTCGTGGTTCGCTGTTTTTCGCTTTGCCAACAAAAAACATTGACCTTGCCCTGGTTTGGGCTATAATGGTAATAGTTATTGTGGTTAATCCAAGGCAGTAGGCTGGAATAGGAATATGATGCAGACGCGAAGCTATGTTGATGCTCCCCCCATCGGGCGGGCGAGGCTGCGCGCTTGCGAGATCATTATTTCGGATGTGTTCCTCGCATAACTGCCTTGGGGTGTAGCGGACTATTTTTACTGTTTTCCCAGCCTTGAGGTATAACCAGCCTCAGGGCTTTTTTTTGCACTTTGCCGGGGAAATCTGTAACATACACTCCGCGGCTTGATAAGGAATTTTTAGACATGAAAACGAATAACGATACCAGACGAATAGAAATATACGACACGACCCTTCGCGACGGCACGCAGACCCAGGGCGTTAGCCTGTCCGTGCGGGACAAACTCGACATCGCTGAGATGCTCGACTCGCTCGGCGTGGATTATATCGAGGGAGGCTATCCGCTGAGCAACCCCAAGGACGAGCAGTTTTTCGCTGAGGTAGCCAGCAGGAACTTCCGCCATGCCAAGCTCGCTGCCTTTGGCATGACCCGTCGGCGAGACACTGCCGCAGCGGACGACGTGGGCATGCAGGCCCTGCTAAAAAGCGGTGCCCCCGCGGTTACCATCGTCGGCAAGACATGGGACCTGCATGTGCGGGAAGTTCTGCGGGTCAGCGAAGATGAGAACCTCGCGATGATTTTCGATTCCGTCGAGATCATGGCCAGGTCTGACAGGCTTGCTATATACGACGCGGAACATTTTTTCGATGGCTATCGGGCCAACGCGGACTATTCCCTGCGAACGCTCAAAGCCGCTCTCGACGCCGGGGCACAGCGGCTGGTGCTGTGCGACACCAATGGCGGCACCATGCCCGAGGAAATAACCCGCGTCATCAAAACCGTCAGCCAAGCCTTGCCCGGGGCGAAACTGGGCATCCATTGTCATAACGATTCCGACCTGGCTGTGGCCTGTAGCCTGGCCGCGGTCCAGGCTGGGGCCTGTCAGGTGCAAGGCACGATAAACGGCATCGGCGAGCGGTGCGGCAATGCGGACCTGGTATCCATCGCAGCTAATCTGTCGCTGAAATATGGCTACGACGTCCTTCAGCCCGGCTCGTTGGCTACCCTGGCAGAGGCAAGCCGATATGTCTACGAAATCGCGAATCTAAACCTGCGAGAAAGTCAGCCTTTCGTCGGCAGCAGTGCTTTTGCCCACAAGGGCGGCATGCACGTCCACGCGGTGCAGCGGAACGTCAGCACCTACGAACATATCGACCCGGAGCTGGTGGGCAATAGCAGGCGGATACTCATCAGCGAACTTGGCGGGCGGAGCAACGTCGTAGCCAAGGTGCCGGAGAGGTTCAACGTAGCTGACGACAAGGACGCCCAGTCGAAGATTCTCGCCAAGGTCATGGAGATGGAGCACGAGGGGTACGAGTTCGAAGCTGCGGAGGCTAGCTTTGAGATGCTCGTGCGAAAAGTGCTTGGCGGGCAGTGGTATCGCAAGTTGTGGGAGCTGGACCACTACCGCTGCGTTATCCTGAAGCGCGACAACGAAAAGTCCAATACCGAGGGCATCGTGAAACTCCGCATCGACGGGCAACTTGCCCACACCGTAGCCGAGGGCGACGGGCCTATCGATTCGCTGATGACCGCGCTGCGAGCGGCACTGATGGAAAAATATCCACAGCTAGGCGACCTGCACCTGATGGACTATCATGTGCGGGTGGTCAACACCCA
>JAOZNE010000255.1:0-2842 GCA_029933955.1 Phycisphaerae bacterium | reverse complement strand
CTGATAACTGACGGCTGATAACTGTTGTTACAAAACCTTTCGGCGGTCTAGTCGTATGTCGATGGCGGTCAGGTCGCCGGCTTGGCTTAGGGTGTGGACGCATTTTATTTTTGGCGACCAGGTGGGTTTTATTTCTGCGGCTTCTCGCTCGGCGTATTGGGTTTCGGTGAGGGTTTGGATTTCCTGTATCGCCAGAGCCTGGCCATACTCTCCCGAGCAGTCCTGAGCGGGTCGATACAGCTTGCCGTCCTGGCTGAATATCCGCCCAGCTGATCTGGCCCGGCGGACGTCGGAGACTATCGGGTTGCAATCGTGCGGCTGCCAGTCGCAGCTGGTCGGCTCGTCGGCCCAGAACAGGAACAGCTCGTCGTTGTATGACGCGCCGGGATTTTCCACAATGTTTGCGAATAGCCACCACCGCCCGCTGTGGTTCAGCAGCGTCGGGTCGAAGGCTACGACGTCTCGCATCAGCGTGCGGTGCAGCTCCCATTTCCGCGGAAATTCCGTGCAGCGGTACAGCTCGATCGTGCGATTCTCGAAGGTCTCCGGCACCATGTACAGTTCGCCGGCATGGGCGAATACGAAGGGATACGACATATGATATGGCTGGCGGATAATCGGCTGGGGCGCGGAGCAGTGGCCGGCCTCGTCGATGGTCAGCCAGGCGATGTGGCCTCGCCCCCCCCGGCGGTCGAACTCCTCGATGAAAAGATGATACACACCGTCCCGCTGAATAATATGCGGGTCAGCCCAGAACTTATCCTTCGGCGGCAGGAGCATTTTGAAGCTCGGCAGGTCCAGCTTGCGGAAATCACCGCCGCCCAGGCTGAACATGATAGCCCACTGCTGGCGGGTCAGCAAGTTGACGGTTTTTCGGCGAGCAATCCTGCCAAGCAGACTCGCGCCCAGTTTGAGCGTCTGGAAATTACCAGGCTCGCGATAAATTTTTCCGAGGGTGTCTGGCTTGGGGGTTTGCTGTCTGGCGCGCGTGAAAAATTCGTCAGGTCCGAGCTTGTCAAGCCTGACCAGGGCGCGGGGCAACATGGACAACGCCGACCAGAACAGCCCGTTTTGGCCCCGCCGAACCGAGGTGAAATCCGTCGCGCAAAATGTTCTATCGAGGACGACCCCCGCGTCCAGCCCATCGCCCAGCTGTTGGAGAACCGCGCCGGTTACAGGGTTTTGCTCAAAAATTTCCCACACGCCCGGCGGCCCGCCACGGTATTGCGTGTTGTCGCCATGATGAAACGACCAGACGCCGCCCGGGGCCAGGCCCAGGATACCGCCACGGAGTATGCGAAACCCGAACCGCACGAACACGTCGATGTCATGCTCCGCGATGCGCCCCAGGTCGCTGCCTTCTATGTAGTCGGAGAATTTTTCGCGACGCGGGCAGACTGCAACCCGCGGCACGCCGGCGAGAATTTTCTCAGCGGAGCGAATCTCGAAGGCGTCGGGCGAAGGTTTGGCCAGACGATTTTCGATTCGACGCAGCCCATGCCATGCGAGGTGGCGGTGGTTTCGCACCAGTCGACTGGCCAGGCCCGGCAGGGGGGTCGCCACGTCCCGCGGCAGGACCACCAGCGAGATTTCCGCTACGCCCGCTTCGACGACCCGCTCGATACATCGCAGCACCCACGCCTGAACCTCCAGCGAGTCCACCAGCAAGCCCAGCCTGATTTTGCGACCTTTTCGTTCCATAGCGGTTACCTTTATAACCCACGCGGAATCTTTTTTCTTCCTTCTTTTTATCATGTCACCCGCTGCCCACCATAAGACTTGACGTATGGGGGCATTGGAGTTGATACTCTGGAAATGGCGAACCGAAGAAAATTGCGAGGCTGGTATTTTAGTTGGGGCGGGTCGCTGGCGTTTCATGCCATCCTGCTCGTTGCCATTGCCTTTTGGGTTCTCGACGCTGACGATTATTTCTTGTCCGACGGTAGCCGGTTCGAGGGTTCGCAGGTTTCGTCTCTTGAAGATACGCCCACAGGCCAGGCTTCCGACGGGCAGAGAATTGACGACGAGGAAAAACAGCCCTCCGCTGAGGCTGTGAAAAAATATCTCGGCAGGGGGGAAAAATGGGCAGAGAGCCTCTCGCCCCCCGCGAAAATGCGGGAACTGAAGAAAAGAATTCCGAAGCTGGATAAAATCGCAGCTGAGACAGTCGATAAGCTCGCCTCGCTTGCGGAAACATTTTATGGTGTTGACAAGCAGAGAGCTTGCGCTGTCCAGGCCGGCGTCCCCGGACGGTTCGATACGAATACCGCTGTTCTCTGCGACATTACCCGCCAGATTCATAAGGGGCGCACGGTTTATATCCATACGCTCGTTGACAGTAAGGGACGGTCGCTCCAGGCCCGCCGGCTGGAGTCGGAAATGACCAAAGGAGACCTGCGGACGTATCGTATCTTCAAGTATTCCAGGTCGAATCCGAAATTCCGCAGGCTTATCGACGCAGCTATTCGGATAGGTGAGACGAAAATAAAAAGTAGCCGCGAGGAAAAGTGAAATGGAAAGAATCACCTGCTGGCTATCTGTTTTTTTGCTATGGCCTTCGCTGAAAACTAAAAAAATCCGTGTAATCCCTTTTAGAAAACCCGTGTAATTTGTGGGCCCTTTTTTGCTACAATTATACTGGCGGTAAGGAGCGAACAAACGATGAGCGGCAGGGCGCATGATGCGATGTTGTGGCGGGCGGTGGGGGACAAGGTGCAGTGCGACTTGTGTGCGCATCGCTGCAAGCTGGGCCTTGGGGCATGGGGGCTTTGTAATATTCGGCGGAATGTCGGCGGGCAGCTCAAGACTTTTTCGTATGACAATATCGTAGCCCTCAATGCCG
>JAOZNE010000254.1:0-2842 GCA_029933955.1 Phycisphaerae bacterium | reverse complement strand
TAGCCAACGCAACGGTAACGAAGCTCAGGCCCCAAAGAATAAAACCGATCGTCTGTCCGCCCAGAACGAGGATCTCCAGATAGTTCACAGCCAATACGTCAAAGCTCATCTTACTTTCTCCTAAAAAAATAGTTATCAGTTGTTAGTTGTCAGTTATCAGTAAAAGCAAAAACAGAAACTACGAAACACGCGAAAATCGCGAAAAGTTCGTTTTGTAGCACAACCGTAGCGTGGGCATCTTGCCCATGTTTTTTCTCTTTGTCATTCCCCAACACTTATTTGCGAAGAATTGAAACACCATTGACAATACAATGGGGCCTCGCAAATAAGTGCTGGGGAATCCATTCTTTTTCTCTCTCAAAAAATTATTTTCGCGTCTTTCGGTAGTTTTTGTTTCTGTTTTTACTGATTACTGAAAACAGACAACTGATTACTTCTTTCCCAATTCTTGTTTAGCTTTTTTCGCCCAGTCGCCGTAGTTTGGCTTGTCGTATTGTACTATGATTTCTCGCAGGGCCAGGTTTGCCGCTTCGGGTTGGTTCAATTCCTTGTTGACCGCAGCTGCGTAATACAAAGCTTCCGGAGCCTGGCCGCTGCGGGGGAACTCCGAGAAAACCCACATCAAATTCACGCCCGCAGCCAACAGAACACCTCGGCCTGCCTTACCCTTGCTTTTGCGATAGCTTTGCAATTGCGACTTGCCCAGCAGTAGCAGAGCGGCGGGGAGTTCCTTGGCGGGGTACTCGTCGATATGACTTTTTATCCTGGCTGCGACGACGTCGACCTTGCCAGCTTCGAACAATCCCGCCAGCGTCGCCAGGTCGCCCGTGCCACTTTCAGCCACAGGCTTGTCGGCGGGGGCGTCGCTGGGCTGGTCGGCTGCGGGTTTTTGTTCGGGAGCCTTGCCTTGTAACATCTCCGCTGCCTTGGCGGGGTCGGTAGCCAGGGTGTCGAGAATATCAGCTGTTCGGGCAGCGGCTTGACTTTGCCCGAGGGCTTTTTGTTGAAGGGCTAGCTGCAATTTCAGCACAGCCTGGAGATAGGCTTTGTTTTTGGCAGGGGCCTGGGCGAGTTTTTTCGCCCTGGCTTGGAGCAGCTTGAGCGCCCGGAGATTTTGACTCTTCCGCCTGGAGAATTTTTTGGGCCAGATCGCCAGGGCTTGCGGGCTGGCTTGGTTTTGCTCGACGATCTTCAGCCAATGTTTCGTAGCCAGGCTTATCTGACCCGCACGGGCAAGGGCCTGGTATCGGCGGATGGCGATAAGCTCGCCCAGCCAGGGTTTTTTGCTTTCGCTCTTGCTGGCCTGGGCCTGGGCGGTGGTGTAAAGGGCGACGACCTGCTTCAGGCTGTGCTTCTCCTTGCCCAGCAGCTCCTCAGCCTGGGTGAAGGGCGCGTTGGAATCTATCGCGACGAACTTTACCTCCGCGATTTTCTTCTGCACGACGTTGCGATTAGCCAACTTGATAGAGACGGTGAAATCCTTATAACCCGTAACCTCGCCGCTGTACGGCAAGCCCTTGGTCGTCGTAATCTTGTCCGCCCAGCCCGGCGTCGCCAGGGCCAAACAGAAAAAAACAGCCAACGAAAATGTAATTGTTTTAATCATGTTTAAGTATTCAGGAGTCAGGAGTCAGGATTTATTCGTCGAAACTGACGAACTTGAATCGTCCGCCATTTTGTTTTGCTATGGTCGTCAGAACGTTTACCGTACTTTGCGTTTTTACGCTGAATAGGAAGGTGTTTATCAGAACCTTCTTATTCCGATTCATTTGGTTTATTGCGCGGACGACTTTTGTGTTGTCGAAGAAGTCGCCGTCGGTCAGCAGGTATATCAGTTTGCCGGGTTTTTTCGCCCCTGCCAAAACTCCAAAGGCCCGTTTCAGCGCGGGGATGGGGTTGGTGGGCGAGCCTTCAGGGACTATGCCTCTCATGAACCTCGCGGCGGCGCGTTTGTTTTTGAGAGTCGCAGCTACCAGACGGGGGGGGTGGTTTTCCTGCGGATCTTTGCCCGTGGAAAACAGGATAATATGGAAAGCCTGTTTGGATTTGAGCCTGCCGACAGAGCGGAGAATTTCCTGGCGGACCAGGTCGAATGTGTCGCTCATCGAGCCGGAGCGGTCGATGACGTATACTACGTTGTGCGCGTTGCCGCCTGAACCGTAGAATGAGCTTCTGGTGCCGGTGTTGGCTCGCAGGCCCATGTCGTCTGTCGCGGCGGCGCTTGCTCCTCCGAATACTTTCAAAGCTGTTTTCGTCTTGCCCGTGTCGACGGAGATTTTGGTTTTGCGGGTGAATTTTTTGCGTTTCTGGCGGGTTTGCGATTTGCTTTTGGTTTGCGATTGTCGGGGATTTACCATGCCGCCTGGGTTGTCGCTCATCACGGCGTCGGGGATGATTATTTCCTCCGAGTCAGGCTGTTTGACCACCATGAAGACGAGGAAGAACATTACCAGGAACAGGCCCAGGTGGAACAACATGCTGATAACCCAGGGCATGGCGTTGGCGAGGATAAGCATGGCTTTGTCGCTGCTGAGTTCATCGTGGCCATCGTGGCCCACTCCGGCTGACTGGCCTGGCTCGGTTGGCGGAGCCTGTGGCCTGGCTGGCTGTTCGGGCGCAGCTGGGGCTTGTGGTCTGGCGTCTTGGTTGACATCTTCGTTTTCGGGCATCAACAACTCTCCCTGTCCAGCCTGGTACGGCTAGCGACACTACTCCCGCCATACCGACGGTGGCCATTGCACCTGGGCCTGGAGGTCGGCTGAGTAAACTCACTGTCGTCCATACAATTAGACCAACAACTCGGGCCAAAGTCCAGGCAAACCTGCCATGAGCGACATTTTTT
>JAOZNE010000053.1:0-10956 GCA_029933955.1 Phycisphaerae bacterium | reverse complement strand
CGGAGTCTGAAAACATTTCGGATTGCGGATTTTTGATTTCGGATTCCCCCGTAGCGTGGGCGTCTCGCCCATGCTTTTTCTTTTTTTTCTTTATCCTATAATTGATTTTGCTATAATGGCCTGTTGAGTTTCGTGCATAACATTGCCGACCCGCTCTTGCAGGTGAAGCGATATTGTTCAAAAGGATTAAATCGTGAATACTCGAAAAGATCCTGTTGCCGTCGATGTAAAACGAATCGTAGCCCGTCTGAGCGAGGGCAATGTTTCGCTGAGTCGAGGCTGTTATTTGACGAAAGAGGATATAGACCGCCGCCATGAAAAACTGCGAGGGGTACGCTTCTCAAAAAAGAAAGCAGTGTAACATGGGAGGCCTGCACGGGGAGAAATTTGAGGAGTTGTACAGTTTGTTCAGAAAAGCCGAAGCGGCTATGAAGGTCGTAGAGGAGTGGGAAGGGGATCTTATCGTTCCCTCGATAAATCAACTCCGTTATGCGGGAGGCCATTTATTAAATTTTTTTGTCGCAGGATGAGTCCGTTCAGAATGAAGAGGACTTAAAAAAAGTCAAACGGCATATTCAGCGAGCCATATTTGATTCGTACGATGCAGGGTTATCGGGAATTCTGCGGTATCTCAACGAGTTTCATAAGATGTTCGGCGCCCTCCCTGAGCTGCGAAAACAGATTCCTGAATATGACAGCTTTATGGATCAGGCTGATGATGCACACGACCTGATTGACAAAGCTGTGGAGAAATACGATTCGCGTCAGGAATTTTATGAGGAATGTAAACCCCACTGGGAAAAGTTGCGAAATATTTACCGTAGACTGAAAAGAGTTACGCCGACTCTCGATGAAATTCGCCGACAACGAGATTCCGAGCAGACCACTCAGCAAGAATCCGTTCATCAAACCGTAAAAGGAAACCAAATTGCTATCTGGGGGATTATTGCAGGGGTTGTCATGGCGTTGCTGGGCATATTCATCGCGGTCCTGGGTAACCTTTAGGCCGTTAGGACATGTTAGATTTTCGCGCGGGTGAACTCTACTCTACAATCAGTTCGTTTTCGCCTCGGCGGAGGGTTTGATGGCGGCACCAGGCGGGGTTGGTTTTGGGGTGGTCGCTGCGGAAGTGTACGCCTCGACTTTCGGTGCGTCGCTTGGCTAGCTCCGCTACCAGCCAGGCTGCGGTTAGCATGTTTTGTACCTCCCAGCCTCGCGGGTCGTTGAAAAATTCCTTGTCCAACACGTACCGCCCCCAAAAATCGATTATCTCAATCGACTCGCCCAGATGCTGCCCGTCGCGGACAATGCCCACATTCCGCCACATCATCGCTCGCAGCGAATTGCGAATGTCAGCCAGGTCCAACTCGGTGCGGGTAGACCGCTCGACCGTCCAGTCGATCTGCCCGCCACTGAACTTGTCGTCGCTGCGAGCCAAAGTTTCCCCCGCCAGTTGGCCCGCCCGCTGGCCAAAGACCAGCGCCTCGGTCAGGCTGTTCGATGCCAGCCTGTTGGCGCCGTGCAAACCCGTGCAGGCAGCCTCGCCGCAGGCCCACAAGCCTGGCAGTGAGGTCTGCCCCGCAGCGTCCACCGCTACGCCGCCGATCATATAGTGGGCAGCTGGGTGGACGGGGATGAGGTCGCGCCCCGGGTCGATGTCGAAGGCTCGACACTGCGAGTCGATAAACGGGAACCGCTTGGCGAACCGCTCGGCTCCGATGTGTCGCACATCCAGAAAAACCTTGTTCGCCCCGGTCTTGACGATCCTGTCCAAAATAGCCTGGCTGACGACATCGCGCGGAGCCAGCTCAGCCATCTCGTGATAGCTGGCCATGAACCGCTCCCCATCGCGGTCGAGCAGGTGGGCACCCTCGCCGCGGACAGCTTCGCTGATAAGCGCGCGAGAAGCCCCGGCTACATACAGCGTCGTCGGGTGAAACTGCATTAGCTCCAGGTCTGCCAACTTCGCCCCAGCGCGAAAGGCCAGGGCTATTCCGTCAGCGGTCGCAACCGCTGGGTTGGAAGTTTCTCGCCAGAGCATCCCCGCTCCGCCCGAGGCCAGGATAACCCGCCTGGCTCGGATAATCTGCATGCCGAACCGCGGGTGATACGTCAGCGCGCCGATGCACCGCGCGCCCGGGCCGCCGGGGGCTGGCTCGGTTAGCAGGTCCAGCGCGAAACACTCTTCGAAGATTTTCACATCAGCCATGGTCTGGGCCTTGGCCAGGAGAGTTTCTTCGAGCACCCGCCCGGTCGCGTCGCCAGCTGCGTGAACTATCCTGTTGGCAGAGTGGCCTCCCTCTCTGCCAAGCTGGAGCTTTTCGCCCCCGCCCCCGCCGTCCGGTTCGGTGTCGAAGGCCATGCCCCATCGGCGGAGCTGGGCAATGTGTTCTGGCGAGGCGTTTATGCACTGCCGAACGACCTGCTCGTCGCACAGGCCCAGGCCCGTCTTGAGCGTGTCGTCGACATGACTTGCCACATCGTCAACAGGGTCTATCACCGCAGCCAGGCCTCCCTGGGCGTGATAGGTGTTGGACTCAAACGCCTTGCCCTTGGCCAGGACGATAACCTGGCCCAGCTCCCCCGCAGCGATGGCAGCGCGGAGACCCGCTGCTCCAGCTCCGATAACCAACACATCCGTAAAGATGTGCGGCAAACGTCGGCTGGCGAAACTAACCAAATGCCTGCGATTGATGTATGGACTGGTCATTTTTTAGGAGTCAGGATTATATCTCGCAGAGTCGCTGAGTTCGCAGAGAAAAAACTTGGTTATTTTTCTCTGCGAACTCTGCGACCCTGCGAGAGCCTCTTGGCATTATAAGTTGTCAGGAGCCGGCCTCGTCGTTGCGTTGTTTCGCCTGGTTTATTTTGTATCGTAGGTAGTTTCGTTCGGTTTGCAGCCCAGCCTGGTCCCAGGCTGCCAATATACCATCCGCCAACCTGGCGTTGTGAGCTTTGAGTTCTTCCAACATCGCGAAGTCCGCTGAGCCTGGCTTGGCTGAGAGTACCGCGTCATGACAATCTACGCTGAAGACAAACGTCGGATGATTAGGTGGCCTGGATATCCGCAGCTTCATGTTCGGGTAAAACGTATTGCCAAGCCTGAATGCCGCGGAACGAAGTATCTCCAGCGGAGCGTCCGGCGGGTCTCGCTCGACCATGTCGCCCATGAGCCAATCGGCTATATCAAAAGGCCCGTCCGGTGGGAGGAGCTGACGGGGCCGCTCGGGCACAGGGCCCTCATAGGCCCGTTCAAGATAGATATCTATCGCCTTGTGTAGATCAGCCTCGCTTGGCAGCTGAAAATTTTTGCCATTTTTTTCGTCTGATTCTTGCATTTGTCAAAAAAAAAGAGATTATTTAAGTTACACATGGAATCTAAACGATACATACTTGAGAGGATAAGGGCAACCATCTAGTTCCTTTGGCGGAAATTTATTTGATGATATCAGGCAAACCCGTAGTCTTGGTCGTCGAGGACGACACGGAGATGAATGAACTTCAGCGTGAGTTGTTGGCTATTCATGGCATGGAGTCTGTGCCGGCATACAGCGGAATCGAGGCCATCGAACTTAGCCGGTCTTGCGGGGCCGACGCGATACTGCTGGATATAATGCTGCCGGAAATGGATGGCTTTGAGACCTGCGAACATCTTCGCCAAGACGAAAACACCGACATTCCGATAATCATGCTCACCGCGTTGGACAGCCCGGAGTGCAGACTGCAAGGGTTCGCAGCCGGTGCCGACGCGTACTTCGTAAAACCATTCGACCCCGACGAAGTAGTCAAAACACTCCGTAGCCTGATGGAAGAAACAAAATAATCGGTTGACTGGTTGACTGGTTAGATTTGGGTGGCATGGCTACACCGCGGGTCCGCGGGGTAGCCATGGTTATTTGGTTCTTCCTGTCATCCCTCCTCCCGTGTCATTCGTTTTTCTTCGTGCCATTCGTGTTCTGCTTTTTTTGCTGTTACCGATGAGCCTGTCGCACAATTACCCAAGATTTTCATAAGTCCTTTATTTTTTCTGGTTCGCCTCGACATAGAGATGCACGTTGTCCCACAGATATTCTCCCGGCGGCCAATATGTATAAATCTGTATTTGCAGGTATTCCACGTTCTTCGGCAAGGGCCCCGCTGGCGGAAATGGAGCTGCGAAATGCGACCACTGGCCCTGCTTGCCCCGACAGGGGAGATACCACCGATAGCACTCGCGAAGATACCGCTTGGGGTGCAACTTGGCGTCGCGGGCGATGAGCTTTCGCTGCCTGGCGTCGTCCATTGCAGCGAACTGCTGCGGCGTGATGCCAAGCTCAGCCAAGGCCCTCTCCGGCAGCCCGTCCGTCGCGGATGTCGTCTGGCGAAAACCTTTTACGAACACCTTGGGAAACGCAGATATCCCCTCCCGCAACGGCGCGGAGACCGGACACATATCAGCGGTCAGCCAATATCGTTGGCCTGGCTTGGCGGGTATCCATTCACTGCGGACGTGCACGCCCTCCAGCCCGGCGACGCTACTATAACTGGTGTCTCGCGGCACCTTGGCAGGCTTGGCTGGGCTTGCCCGACCAAGCAGGAGGTCTCGACGATAGGCCAGCCAGGGGTCGCGCAGCAGGTCGGTTCGCACTCGCAGCACGCCGCGTCGGCCTGGCGGGCCTGGCTCGAAAAACGTGCTGACATTGTCCGCCCGCTCCCACCCAGCATGACCAAGGTCGAACGAGCCGTTCGGGTTTATAGGCTTGCCAAACTCCGCTGCGGTCGGCTCGGGCTGGTCGCCATATTCCACAGGCTTCCAAAGCTCCCTGCCGATGATAGCTTGGACAATCTGCCGAGCGATAACAGCTCTGCTACGGGCGGTGTCGTCAGCGAAAACCCGCGACCAAACAGGCTCCGTGCCTTTGCGCAGGTCGATGCAGGATATCTCCGCCCGGACGGCTTGGCCCGTCTTGCGAACCAGGCCATACACGCCAATGTGCGCCCCGAGCTGGTCGGCGAGAATCCGCGCGACCGTTGCGGACTTGGCTTGCTTGCCCAACGGTTCCGGACAAATTTCGTTCATGGTGAGCTTGTCTATTACCCGCCAGGCTTGGCCCTGCCTGCGGATCTTTAGCCTGACGCTGTCTGCCAGTTGCGCTCCGTAGTTCCCCCGCTCTGACTGCGGGCCTGGCTGGGCGAAGTTGAACACCGCTACAAAAACAGGCTCATCTGCCCGGGCCTGGCCTGTGCAAAAAAGAACCGCCCCGCCCAGCAACACCAAGCCCGCCAACCAAACTCTTAACTTTAACATGCTCAAGTATCCAAAACTTCATGGACGTCCCAATTTTCGTCGACCCACAGCCCGATTATTTTGACGTTTTCGAATTGTTGTCGCAGGAACTGGCAAGCCTGTCGTATGTGCACAACCTGGTCTGCCCGCAAGGCCTGGTTTGCGGCACAGTCATAATGGCCTACGACAGCAACTTCCGCGGAATTGTGTTTCTCGATCGAAAGTTTCAACATGTCCAGAATCGCCTGAACCGTCGCGTCATTTTTCCGTTCAGCCAATATCAGGCTAGGCCCCGGCTTGGTAATTGAATCCACATATTCAGCGTCAAACCGCTGCTGCAAGTATTCGATAACAGGCAACTGAACCCGCCCGTCCATACAATTTATAGCTGTGCAAAACCGCATACTATTCATCTTTGCCATCAATGTCACTCCGCCTAATCAAAGTCCACGGATTTTCTTTTAATTTATTCAAACCGACCGGTTTGAGTAGCTAGTTGGTTGGTTAACTAATCAACCAGTCAACAACCCCGCGGTTGGATTGCTGAAAATCGGTCAGTTTGAGTAATTTAAAAGAATCCGTGAAACCTATGGACTACTTGCCTATTGCCTGTTCCCTACTTGCCTATTATCCAATTGCTCTTGTAGTTTATCAGCTCGGCGTTTTTGTTTTTCTGCTTCGGCTTTGAAGTTATCTCGCTCGGCTGGGAGGTTTTTTAGTAGTTCCACCTGGGCTTCCCGTCGGCTGGCTTCCAGGCGATATTTGTTGCACATCTGGGCCAACTTTCTTGCCCGGGCAGAGAGCCCAGCTACCTTGTCCTTGAGAACCGAGTTTTCGGTCGCGAGCGTTTTGTTCTGTTTTTCAAGGCGATTGGCCTTTTGTCGCAGTGCGATAAGCTCGGGCATGACCGATGCTTCGTCGCTGTCGCCGTCCTCGATAGTATCGCGGGACATCGTGCACCCACTGATGCACCCCGCCAGCAAAGCCAGGATTGTCAGACGCGAAAATAAACTTTTCGTCGGCATCTTGATGATCTTTCGTAATGGAGTCATTTAAGGTTTAGTTGTGAACAGCTACTGTTACTTAGACTTAGCTGATTTCGACTTCCGCGATTTTGCTTTCAAAGCCAGGTCGAGGGTCGTTTCGAGATTGCCTCGGGCGTTGCTGGAAAAAATCTTGCCGTCTCTGCCTATCACCCAGACGCTCGGAATGCTGCCGATGCCGTACCGCCTGGCGGTGGGGTCTGACCAACCCTTGCCGGAAAATGTGATAGGCCAGTCCAGGCCCTGCCCTTTGACATACGCTTTGAGAGCTTTGCGATTTTTGTCCAGGCTAATGCCGATAATCTCGACGCCCTTGGGCTTATACTCGGCGTAGACTTTTTTGAGGTGTGGAATGCTCGCCCGACATGGCCCGCACCAGGTCGCCCAGAAATCTATGACCACCACCTTGCCAGCCAGGCTTCTGGGCAGGGTCAGCCTGGTTCCGTCGAGCGTCTTCAGCGAAGCCCGGAAAACCTCGCCTTTGTAGGGGCTTTGGTTCATGGTGTCTTTAAGGAACACCTTGGCTGCCCGGCTCTTTGGATATTTTTTCGCCAGCTCGTTCGCCAATTTGTCCGCCAATTTTCGAGGGGCGTTCTCGAGGGCTATTTGCACCGCTACTATATGCGCATCGATGGCTGCGGGAGTTTTGGCGTATTTGGCGATGTATTTTCGCAAGGCTCTTTCCTTGGCTCTCGCCCGCTTGGCCTTGCTGACAGCGTCTTGCGTGAGGAACAGATCGCCAACCATTTTCTTGGATGGGCTAGCTTTGGAGGCGACGAGTTTTTTGGAGATGACGAGGATTTTCGCAGCATATTTGTCTTTGTCAGCTTCGGTGTTTTCAAGCACAGCTGCCGCTTGGAGCATGACCATCCAGATATCATAGAGATTCTTGGCTTGGGGATATTTTTTCTCAATTTCCGCTCCGCGGGTCAGAGCTTTTTTTAGGTTGATGATATAATTCTTCTTCATCTCCTGGTCAGTCTTGCCAGCAGGCTTGCCCATATAGCCTGTCAGTTCCTTCAAGACACTTTTGGGCACGAGCTTAGTTTTAGCGGTGGAAGTCTTGGTCTGCTCGTCAGCAAAAGTATTGGCTTGGATATTGCCAAACACAAAACCGCTCAGCAAGGCCAGCACGATCGTCAGATGTAATTGTCGCATTTTTTTTCCTGGGAAAAAGTTGTCAGTAAAAACAGCGAACCACGGATAAACACAGATGGACACTGATTTTTTTTGTTTCGTATTTCATATTTCGATATTCGGATTTGTTTAGTATTTCGAATTTCGAATTTCGATATTCGAATTTGCTTTAATCATGTATCCCCTTTGTGCGGAGTGTCGGGGTCTTTTTGATAGCGGGTGTGATGGTGATGTGCGGCTTGGATGTCCTTCCAAAATCCCCATGCCAAAAACGCCCAGCCAATTCCGCCCACGCCAAAAGCATACCATTCATACATCGGCTTGAGGTCGGTAATTTTGTAGACGCCAAAAAGAATCGCACTTGCCAAAATCAAAATAGAACCAGTCATCATCCGCATTGGATTACCCTTTCTAAAATCATTTACAACTACAAGCTATGAAACTTTTACCGTGAAAAAACGTAAAGAAAGTTATCAGTTATCAGTTATCAGTAAAAGCAAAAACAGCGGAAAACAAATGACACTTGGGAAATATGATACCTCGCAAAAATGCGAAAGTTTACATATCTGTTATTATTAAAATATCGTAACCGTTCACAGAAAAGAACCACGAATGAACACTAATAAACACGAATTATCGTAAAAAATAAAGTTTACCATGAAGTTTTTTGTTTTTTCTTTCGTGTTTTTCGTCGTTTTAAATATCTGTGTCTATCGGTGTTTATCCGTGATTCTTGTTTTTGTGTGAACGGTTACAAAAAATCTATGCGTTCTTTCGCGGTTACACTTTTTTTGTTTTTTTTTTGCTCTAAACAATCGCAGCTTACTGTGCGGTTGCGATTGCCTGTGCGATTGGTTGAATTATTTGCGGCACGACGAGTCGGCTGGTGTACTCCTCGCACAGTTCGCTCTGCCTGGCAAACGACTGGGCCATATCGATAACCCCGCCTGGGGAGGGATATTGGCGGACGGTGAAGTAGACGCTGATCGGCTCTTCGTCGAATTGGCCCGTGCGAACCTGGAAGCTGCTGCACCGCGTCTCGACGGAAACTCGGCCTTGCAGATAACACTCCTCGTCCAGCGCAAAGACGATGTTAGGCTCGAATTCGACTGGTTTGATGTCCGGGTCGGATGAAAAACTCGACAGCGGCGAGTCGCCCAGCAACGCGTCGGCTACGATGCTGTCGCGATTGCCCGTGAAGTCCAGATTGAATCCGAACAGCACATCCATCGCGTCGATATCAAGCCCGCTCAGGCCCAGATAATAGATGCTCCGTTGAAGTAGCCAACGGTGCAGATTGTAGGCTTCGTCCAGGCTTGGCGGGTTGAAATAGCCCGCGCATATCCGATGGCTGTGCATTTCCGCCCAGCAATAACAGCCACTCTCGCGGTCGCCTTCGAGAGTAAACTCGCCGGTCTCCCGCTGGAAGAAACTGGTCATCGACGGAAACTCTTTCTGCATCGCCTCGAAAAAATGCAGCACGGTCTCCCTGCCGGTGGGCAGCTTCATCGTGGTCTGCACGTTGAGGTTCACAAAGAAATCGTCTGCCAGACTTGCGTAATCCATCTTTTTTCTGCTCCTGTCCCTGCCAGGCCAAACCAGGCCTGGGGCTAGTACCTTATAGCAGGCACTATACTCCCCGGGCGCGGAAATGTCTATCGTCTAGCAGAACTTTACTGCTCAAATCCTGGTCTTGCCATTGGGCGTCGGGCGAGAATATAAAACCGGTTGGTTATCCCGGGCAATTTCGGATTTCAGATTTCAGATTTCGGATTTCGGATTAAGCCCGTCCGTGAAAACAATCCGAAATCCGCAATCCAAAATCCGAAATAACTTTACCGTCTGGTTTTCGTTTTTTTGCGTCGCACTTCCAGCTCAGCTGGTTTGTGGGTTACCGTGCTGCGGGCTGTTATGGACTTGGTAACAAATGTATTTCCGCCGACCGTTACGCCCTTGCCGATGATCGTGTCGCCGCCGAGGATGGTAGCGTTGGCGTATATCGTCGCGCCGTTCTTGATGGTCGGGTGCCGCTGCAAGCCTTTGATAGCCCGTCCGCTGGCGTCTCTGGGGAAGCTCAAGGCTCCCAGCGTAACGCCCTGATATATTTTCACGTCGTCGCCGATGCGCGTGGTCTCGCCGATGACAACGCCGGTGGCATGGTCGATAAAGAACCTCTCGCCGATGGTCGCGCCGGGGTGAATGTCCGCGCCGGTCAGGCTATGGGCGTGCTCGGTCATTATCCGTGGCATTAGCGGCACGTTGAGTTTCAGCAGTTCATGGGCGATGCGATAGACGCTCACCGCGTAGAAGCCGGGGTAGCAGTAGATAATTTCGTCGATGCTCTTAGCTGCGGGGTCGCCGTCGTAGGCGGCCTGGGCGTCCAGGGCGAGCCTGGCCCGGATGGCGGGTATTTTGGCGAGGAAATCCTTCGCAACTTGGCCTGCTTCAGCCCGGCAGATGTCAGGCTCGACGCATGTAACACAGCCTCGGTCGGAGCACATGCAGTGGAGAATTTCAGTGGAGAGTTCCTCTGCCAACTTGGCTAACAGGTTGCCGATATGGTATTGGACACTCTCCGCTTCGAGTTTCTTGTGGCCTAGGAAGCCCGGAAAAAGCAACCTGCGTATCTGCGAAATTATCTCGACGATCTGAGTTCGCGAGGGCAGAAACGTCTCGCCGATCCGCTGGAGGTCCGTCTCTCGGCCGTAGCTGCGAAGCACAGCTGCGGTCAGCTTGCGAAGCTCGCCGGGATTGGTTGATCGCGATTTTTTTGTCAATTTAGTTTTTTTCTTCATCGGTTGAATATTCCAATAATTAACACCTTGGTCGGCAATGGCCGACCCCACTGAATACTGTCTCCCGTCTACTGCGTTCCTGCCAGCGAGGGTTTGAATGTATTGTCCAGATAGTTTATGAAGGTTTTGCCGCAGCATTCGGTGTGGGCGTTTGGGGCGTCTCGATGGGCGATTATTTGCCCAGCTGGTATGTCGTATCGCCGCATGAGATAGCCTATCAATTTCCGCAGCGAGCCTAGTTGCGATCGGCTGGGGTTGTGGTGCGTGAAGTTTCCAACCAGGCAGACGCCTATGCCGAAGTTGTTATATTCGTTGTTTGGGGTGCCGCCGGTGTGCGCGCCCCATTTTTGCTTTTGCCATCTCGGGCCTACCTCGACCAAGCCATCCGGCCCGCCGTCGCCGTTGTCGATTACGAAGTGATACCCCAGCTCATCCCAGCCTCGCTGAACGTGCTTGGCGTTGAACTCCGCTGCATTGCCGCTGGCGGTGGCGGAGTGGTGTATCACGATGTGTCGCCAAGGCCTATTGCCCGCTGTCGCCCAGGAGGCCTGGGGAGCTTTGGGCAAAGTTTTTGCAGGCGAGGCCCGGCGGACAGCGACCGACCGCACGGGAACTGTCCGAGCGGGGGTGTAGTCCATTTCCATGTAGGGCAGATAACCCACGTCGCTGGTGTCCCTGGTTGCGCAGCCTGCCCCCACAGCCACAGCCAAGCCTA
>JAOZNE010000253.1:0-2851 GCA_029933955.1 Phycisphaerae bacterium | reverse complement strand
AAACGACCATTTGCAATTCCTACCTAACCAATAGGGATTATAGTATACCGCATACGAGAAGATTCCGTCAAGGCCTTTTCGACCCACACCCAGGGCAATCGCATCTAAATTTTCTTTGGGGTTAAAAAAATCGCGAGTTTGGGGTTTGTTCGTCTTGCGCTTTTTGTGGCGCGCTGGTAAACTATTACATCAATGAAGCGGTGAGGCCTCACCAACAACCGCAAACCGTTGTTGGAAGGAGCTGTGACATGGATGTCAAAGCAACGCATGGGCTGCTGCGCGCACTCAAAAATCTACCAGACCCCCGCATGGAAAGAACAAAACGACATCGTCTCGAAGATATCCTCGCTATCGCCATTTGTGCTGTTATTTGTGGCGCAAATGGCTGGACGCAGGTCGAACTCTTCGGCAATTCCAAAATTAAATGGTTCAAAAAATTCCTGGCTCTGCCCAACGGAATTCCCTCGCACGACACCTTTGGCCGCGTCTTTGCGAAGTTGGACCCGGCAGCTTTCGAGGAATGTTTTATGAAGTGGATCGCAGCCCTGGCGACCGCGTCGAAGGGTCGGCTGGTGGCCATCGACGGCAAGACGATCCGCCGCAGCCTCGACGTCGCCGGCGACAAAGCTGCCGTCCATATGGTCAGCGCATGGTGCAAAACCAACCGCATGGTGCTTGGGCAGATAGCTACCGACGACAAGAGCAACGAGATCACAGCTATCCCAAAACTGCTGAAGCTGCTGAACCTCGACGGCGCGGTGGTTACGATCGACGCGATGGGCTGCCAAAAGAAAATTGCCCGCGAAATTGTCGAGCAGAAAGCGGATTATATTTTGCAGCTTAAGGGCAATCAAAACGCTCTGCATAGCGAGGCGAAACTGCTATTCGACAAGTGCCTTCGCGATGATTGCCTTGGAGTCTCGTATCATACTGCCGAGACGACCAATGGCGGGCATGGCCGGGTCGAGCGGCGGCGGATTTGGGTGACGGCGGACGTCGCGTGGTTTGCCGAACGAAAAAAATGGAAAAATTTCAAAAGCCTTATTCGCGTCGAAAGCCAACGAACCGTCAGCGGGAAAACTTCGCGAGAATATCGCTACTATATCGCCACCCTGCCCGCCGACGACGACAAAGATGCCGCGAAATTGTTAGCCTATATTCGAGGGCATTGGGGCGTTGAAAATAATTTGCATTGGTGCCTGGACGTCAGCTTTCGCGAGGACGAGTGCCGGATTCGTCAGGGCAACGCAGCCGAAAACTTCTCCCGCCTTAGCCGCATCGCCCTGAATTTGTTAAAAGCCGAGCGTACTTGCAAAGTTGGTATTCAAAGCAAGCGTCTCCGCTGCGGCTGGGATCACGACTACCTGCTCAAAGTACTAACCAAAAAAATTTAGATGCGATTGCCCTGAGAAAAAGTCCTTGACAAATTGTCAAGCTGATATATGATAGGGGCAGTGGAGTGGCCTCTGGCTGCGGAGCGGAAGGAGTCGGGAGGGTTTTTTCTTGCTGTGGAGCCGTGGGTCGCACCATAGTGTGTGTCAGACCCTCTCTTTGTTCGTGGATGTCTCACGAAAGTCTGACCACGCGTTGATACGGCTTTGAATGTGTTGTCGCGGTACGTTCCGCGGCGTTCGAAGTCGAGAGCCTGGCTGGTCGGTATTCCACAATGCTGACAGCCTATAGGAAGGTATGGTGTGTTATGTTGTGGAAAACAAAAGTAGTATCATTGTTGGTGGCGGTAATTCTGGTCGCGACAGTAGCGGCTGACGCCAACGCCCTAACGACGAATTGGAACAACGGCGGTGCCACTGGTAAGTGGGAAACCGCTGGCAACTGGGACGCAGGTGTCCCGACGGTGGCCGACCTTGCAGTCATCTCGGCTAGTGGCCCGGTCGCCATTGACGCCACTACCGGAACTGCAACAGCTGATATCGTGGACCTCAAAGGTGGTCAGGTTATCAACCAGACCGGCGGTACCCTCACCATCAACACCAACATCAAAGTTGGTAGAGGTTCTGGTGAGTCTGGCACGTACAATCTCAGTGCCGGAACTATCAACAGCACGGCTGCTGGTAATGGCCAAATCCAAGTCGCCAGAGACCCCGGTTCCACCGGTACATTCAACCTCACAGGCACCGGAACAGTTGACTTGTCAGGTGGCTCAGGCGGTCCGCACTCCTCAGCAATGTATGTTGGAACGTACGGCGGCGTTGGTGTTTGCAATGTCAACAGCACCACAGGCCAATTGAAAGCCGCCCTATTTCAGATTGGCTATGCGGGTAGTTGGACAGGTGCAGGCCAAGGCGTGGGTACAGTTAACCATGACGCCGGAACCGTCGTGTCAAGTTGGGTAGAAATCGGCACTGGTTGGGATGACAACGGAGTCGGCACCTACAACCTGGACGGCGGCACACTGGATGCTACCGACACGACGTACGGTGGCTACATCATCCTCGGCAATCGAGGATCCGTCAGCACCCCTATATGGACAGCTACCGCCACGATGAATCAGGACGGCGGAGATGTTGACGTTCTAGGCGGAATCTATATCGGTGCTGCCAGTGGTTATACCGCTACGTATAATTTCACCTCTGGTACAATTTCCGACGGAACTGCTGACGCCTTCATGTACGTCAGGAATGACGCGTCCGCAACCGGAACCTTCCAAGGTAAGGGTACGGTCGATCTGTCCGGCGCGTTGGACAACAATGGCAAGGTCATTGCAGACGGCGGTACGCTGAACATGAAAAGTTTCGGCTCCGTTACCAACACCATCAACAACGCTACGACCGAATCCAATGGCTGGTATGCCGTTAACAGTGGCAAGCTGCAATTGGACGACGTAGCCGTG
>JAOZNE010000052.1:0-10979 GCA_029933955.1 Phycisphaerae bacterium | reverse complement strand
TCTCCTGATCAGCTTAACTTGTGTGTTTCATAATCGGCAGCGGACGTCCACGAGACGCCCGCTGTTTTTTTTTAGCTATCAGTAGTCGTAAACTTCCGCACTTTTTGCGAGGCGCGGAATTCCCATCGTGTCATTCCCGCCTGCGCGGGAATGACAAAAACAACAAAGAAAAACAAAAAAACATGGGCGAGACGCCCACGCTACCATGGCTACCCCGCAAACAGCTGCGGTGTAGCCATGCCACCCGACCACAACATGATGGCTTGACAGCTCCTACGGAGCTTGTTTCGTAGCGGCCTTTTACTACAAAGATATCGCTCCTACGGAGCTAAAACAAAAAGCTGTGAACGGTTACTTTCAATTATCCGCACCACATTACATTTTCCACAAGGGCAGGCCCGTAACATCATCAAGACCCCGTTTATAAGCGGGTCCATCTAGCTCAATAATTTCAAATTCACAGGCAAAAACTGTTGTTCCAGGTACCAGGTGGCCACCTATGGCGTTATCATGTTCGTCGCTTAATGTTATGTGGGCGTGGATAATCGGCTTGCCATCACGAAGCGAGACATTGCCGATAAGTGCGGTTATTTCAAGCGGCTCATCGAACTCCTGGAATTGATATTCTTTCGTCTCTTGATTATAGAATCCTACATTTGCTTTTTGGACGGCACCGAGGGCGTTTATTATTCCAAGTGTTATATTTTCTTTTTCACAAATGTTTGTCAGCTCCTCAAGTATGTCCTTGCCGTAGTCAAGCTTTCCCATAAAGACATTTTTAACTTTGCACTTATTGTATATAGCCATCGAAAACTCCCAATAAAATTTTATAGAAGTGCGGTCTTCAGCACATTTGGTACAAAACTTTAAAAATTAAAATAACCATACTACAACACCCAGCGATATCACAGATAGTGTGGAGCTGATCACCACTATTGCAGCCGAAACTTTTTCGTCGCCCCCGATTTGGCCCGCTAATATATGGCTCGAAACAGCTGTCGGACATGCGAGCATTATCATTGCGATACGTTTTTCCACTTCTCCAATATCAATTAGTCGAATCATTAAATATCCAATTAGAGGTGCGCCCATGATTTTTATTAATGACGATATAAACGCAGCCTTAACCACATCTTTGACTATTTTCTCATTTACAAGAGTTCCACCTATACATAACAGTGCAAGTGGCAGCGACATTTGTCCTATTGCCGATAAAGTTCTACCAATTGGCACAGGGATATTTTGAAAAAACAGAGAATATATAATTCCACTAATACAGGATAACAATAAAGGATTCCGGGCCATTCTTTGAAGGATTTGTCTCACGACTTTTTTTTCAAGCTTATGTTGCACACTTAAAAGAACTGTTATCGCAGCTGCATTATAACACGACACCATAATCGCCACAACAACCACCGCTATCCCAACTGCGTGATTACCCGTTTCTGTAAAACTGCAAACCACCACAGGCAGCCCGATGTAGGCCAAGTTCCCTCTGAATGCACCCTGTACGAAAACCCCTCTCGTTGAAGGTTTTAATTTCAATAAAGTTGAAACAATATAGCCCAGGATCAAAGACCCTATCATTCCGCCAAAAACGACAGCAACAGTTCTACCTGCCACGGCAACTTCATAATCAGCAATGGCGGCATTGTAGAACAAGAGGCATGGCAGGGCGACCCAGTAGACTAACTCGCTGAGAGTTTTGTCGAATTCGGCGCGTACAAAGTTGGTCTTTCTGAGTATTGCTCCAAGGGTGATTACCGCAAAAACCGGAAATAGTGTAAACAGCACCTGCATGCGAAAATTATTGTCGGCATGACAAAATAAGTCAAAACAATTTTTTGCTGTTCAATTGATTTATCTGACAATATTTTTCGGTTTATTTTCAATGAAACTCTTCACATTATCAATTGAAGTATTCAACAGGCGTTGCCTAGCTGAATGAGTTGCCCAAGCTATGTGCGGCGTAATATAACAGTTCTTCGCACTAAAAAGCGGATTGTCAGATTTCGGAGGTTCACTTGAAAGCACATCAAGACCTGCTCCTGCTATTTGACCGGCATTTAAAGCGTCAGCCAGGTCTTGTTCATCAATAAGCGGTCCGCGACTGGTGTTAATCAGAAAAGCCGACTTCTTCATCAGAGTCAGGCGTTGAGCGTTCACCATGCCCTCGTTCTCCGGCGTAAGAGGACAGTGCAGGCTGATGACATCGCTTTCGGCAAAAAGCTTGTCCAAGTCAACAAACTGTACATCAAGGTCTGCCATCTTATCGGCATAGACATCATAAGCGATAACATTCATGCCGAAAGCCCTTGCCAGTGCCGCTGTAGCCTGTCCGATGCGTCCGTACCCGACAATTCCCATAGTCAAACCCGCAAGCTCTATTAAAGGTTTGTCCCAGTAGCAAAAGTCCGGACAGGCTGCCCAACGACCCTCGTGCACTGTTACCGAGTGATAACCAACATGCTGTGTAAGTTCCAGAAGATGGGCAAAAACCATCTGAGCCACGGATTGTGTACCATAGGTCGGAACATTAGTTACGATTATATTTCTTTTTTTAGCGGCTGCGGTATCCACCACGTTATAACCAGTAGCGGTTACACCTATATATTTTAGTTTGGGCAATTGCGCAAGTGTTTCCTCATCAAAAACGATTTTATTAGTGATTAGGATATCCGCGTCTTTGCTTCGCTCGATTACTTTGTCTTTGGGTGTAACATCGTAAATATCAAGCTCGCCAAAGGCTTTAAGGCCGTCCCAACTCAAATCTCCGGGATTAAGTGTCCCGCCATCTAAAACTACAATTCTCATATTCTTTCCCTTATTTTACAGTTATTATTTATCCAAATACTTCATGCATTCTATCGCAGTAATATCTGACATTATCCCACTCGGCATCGGGTGCGATATGGTGATCTGGACAGGGAATATAGCCGCCCAGTTCAACCAGCGGTTTCAGGCGTTCTATTTCCGCATCCACCGCGGCTTTGTCCTGGGCAAATACTATTTTCCTCATACCGCCAACGCCCCGCAATGTTTTCCCGTATTGTTCCCGCATTTCCTTGATGGACGCACCCCATGTACCCACTTCTATCGGGAACATTACATTAATGCCGTTATTCATCCAGGTGGGTATTAACGAATCGATCAGGCCGTCACAGTCAACAAATGCGAGATCAATACCGTATTGACGGGCCAGGTTCGTCAGACGCCTGTACTGAGGGCCTGCCAGTTCGTTAAACAGCGGCGGCGAAACCAGCGGGCCGTGGTTGTAGCATATATCTTCCCAGAAATAGACGAGATCAAACTGTGCGCCGGTATCCAGTATCGCCTTGATGTTCTGATAACCCTGTTCAGCGACCGTCTCCACCATTTCCTCAAGCAGTGCTGGATCGTCGACAGCCATGTAGGTCAACTCCTCCAATCCAAGCCAGTTCCTGAGTTCTCCCATCATGCTTCCACCATAAAGCACATAGGGGAAGTCCCGGTCTCCGCCCTGCAGGAACTCCCGCCCCCCGGAACCGAACGGAAGCATTTCGCCGCTATTCATTCGCACAAGAGCCTTATCAATGGCTTCTTGCGAAAACTGCAGGCGTGGCTTGTACAGTTCTTCCCAGCTCTTCCTGTCTGTCAGAGAGTAACCCACTTCTGCGGCTATGCCTCCGGCATCGGGGCTTTCCACAACGATCGCACCTTCTTCATTAAGCACATGCCGTATGCCATCTGGAAGTTCTTTGACTACCTTTTTTTCAAAGGGAGGATAAAGAACACGCCAACGCAAATCGACCGAACCAACCGGGTAGAATGTATAGTCCCAGTTGAAATCAAAGCCGAGTTTTTTGTCTAGTTGTGCGTCATAAACATTACCACACGCCCAGCCGTCGGCCTGTTCTTTGGTTACATGACCTTCCGCCAGCCATTTATGGAGCGTTTCCCGCCAGAAGCCGAACCGCACCAGCGGCATCCGGTCATAATCCTCATAACGCAATATTGCGTTCACCCGTTCGCGGTTGTTCATAATTTTAATTTCCGTCTCTTTAAAGGCACGGGGTTTGCCCGCCGTCGACCAGTATTTCTGTTCCGGTTATCGAGCTTGATAAATCTGATGCCAGAAACAATGCCAGTGCCGCAATTTCCGCTGGTTTAGCGAACCGCCCCAATGGAATACTGGTTAGAGTTTCTGCAATAACATCCTCAAGGCTTACGCCTTTGGCGTCGGCGACTTGTTGCGATAAACGCGTTGCCCGTTCAGATTCTGTGGCTCCGGGCGATATGGCGTTTATGCGAATATTGTGCTGCGCCAGCTCTTTACTGACTCCCCGGGTAAAACTAAGCACTCCGGCATTTGTTATTCCTACCGGCAACAGGGTCGCTTTCGGCGTCCTGCCGGCAGCCCCTACAATATTGACAATACGCCCATCTTTCTGCGAGATCATGTGAGGAGTTACTTCCCGCACCATGCGGATATACCCCATCAATTTGAGCATCAGGGGATCTATAAACTCCTGATCCTCTAATTCAAGGAATGATCCGCCGTGAGCCGCGCCCGCACAGTTAACCAGTATGTCAATCCGTTTGAATTGATCTATAGTAGCTTTCACTATGGATTTTATATTGCCTGGTTTTGTCAAATCAGCGTCAATACCTGTTACTTTATTCTTCAGTCCGTCCGGTCGTGTGATGTTCTCAATCTCCGGGACCGCTGTCTTGCCGTTTTTTCTTCCGACAATGACAACGTTTGCGCCTTCGCGGAAAAGTGCTTGTGCGCAGACCAGCCCGATTCCCGAACTGCCGCCGGTTACGATTGCCGTTTTCCCTGATAATTGCACATCTAACATTACATTCCCTCTTTAGCGGCACATCAACTGCCTGCAGGATCGTTAACCGGATAGGTCGGCTTTTGCCCGGAAAGTACTTCGTGAATTCCCTGGGCAGCCGTAAGTGCCATCCGAACCATACATTCCGTCGTAAGCGCCGCGTTGTGCGGGGTAAGAATTACATTATCCAAAGCAAACAGCGGATGATCCTGCGGAGGAGGTTCCTGTTCGAATACATCCAGACCGGCTCCGCCGATTTCCCCGTTTTGCAATGCGCTTATCAACTCTTCCTCAACAATCAAATCCCCCCGGGCGGTATTTATCAAATACGCAGACGGCTTCATCATTTCGAATTCGCGTTTGCCGATACTGTGCTTCGTCTCTTCGGTGGAAGGAATATGCAACGAGATAAAATCGGCCGTTTTGAACATCTCGTCCCAGTCATCCACCTTGACGACTCCTTCCGGGCAGTCCTCTGCTTTGAGAAAAGGATCGTAGCCGATAACATTCATGCCCAGTCCGAGGGAAGCTTTCCGGGCTACCAGACGACCAATCTTGCCCAATCCAATAACGCCCAGTGTTTTTCCTTCTAAATCCATCCCTTTCAGGCGATTGCGGATTTCGAAATCACCGGATCGCATCGCCTTGTCGCATCGCACGATATTTCTTCCGAGCGCAATAATGAAGCCGACCGCAAGTTCCGCAACCGTGTTGCAATTCGCGTTTGGGGTATAGGTAACGATGATTCCCTGTTCCGTCGCCTGTTTTACATCGATATTGTCCACGCCCACTCCGTGACGCCCAATGACCCGCAGCTTGGTGCCGGCCTTCAGCACTTCCGCCGGAAACGGGGCTGTCCGCGCCAGGATCGCGTCACAGTCAACCACATCCTCTTTCATCTGCTCGGCGGTAATTCCCTGTCCCATCTTTATTTCATACCCTCTGTCTCTAAGGTATGTTTTGCCCTCTTTGGCAACATCCTGGGGAATAAGCACTTTGTATTTTTCCATTGTCAAAATCTCCTTTTCAGTTCCCTTTAAGCCTTATACTTGGTCGCGATAGCGGAAAAACCGGATTTCAATACATTGATATCCAGCGACTCCATGACCATCTGCATTCCGCGCGGTATCCACTTATCCAGAAGAGCCGGCCCTGCGTGCATCGCGAAAACCTTGCCGTGTTTTTCCGCCGCCTGCGCGACCTTTTCAATGGCTTCCTGCACGGTGTCTCCCATCAGCTCGCCGGGAACGCCCAGAGAGATTGACAGATCGTTGGGGCCAACCAACAATACGTCGATCCCCTCTACTCCGGCAATGGCATCGATATTTTCAATGCCTTCTTTCGTTTCAATTTGCGCTATCGCCAGCGTGCTTTCGTTCTGCGCTGCCATAAACGCCTGAACATCGTTTCCAAGACCGGCAAAACAGGTGGAAACACCAGCGCTCCCCAGCCCTCTGTTGCCGATGGGCGCATAGCGTGCCCATGAAGCTAACGCCTCTGCCTCTGCCTGCGAACCGACCATCGGAACCATCACGCCGTCGGCTCCGGCATCCATTATTCTCGAAACATATCCTCTTGACAGCTCCGGTACCCGGGCGAAAATTCCAATTCCGATAGACCGGGCAACCTTGGCGATATCCGAAAATGTTTCCATTGAAAATGGACCATGTTCCATATCCAGCATAATAAAATCAAGATTACCCTCTGCCGCTATCTGTGCGATACCAGCATTTCTTACCATCCGTACCATTGTACCAACTATCCGGTTGCCGTTTCGTAACTCTTTTACTGCCATTTTTACATCTCCCTGTAATTTACATTGTTTATTATCACTACTTCAATTCAATGCTACTGAAATCCACCTGATGATCAACCAACCACTTAACATAATCCGCCAAGCCTTCTTCCAAGTGGTATTTAACTTCAAAGCCAAGTTCCTGTTGCGCCGGCGTTATATCAAATGATCCACGCAGGACATGAATATCCGACCACGGAGCCAGGCCGGGACCTACATTGATAGCCGCGCCTGGAACAACCTTTTTAACCGCAGCCACAACCTCGGCCACGGAATAATGTTTCCCGTTACTGATATTGAATGTCCGGCAGGTTAACGATTGCTTTTGATAGGCTAACACCAGTGCATTTGCCAAATCCTTAACATAGGTCAGGTTGGCCCGGAAGTCGCCGCCAGTTGGATCATTAACTTCAACCCCTCTCAAGGCACTCATCAAGTAATGCCGCACCGGGCCGCGGGACAGATCAAACTTTCCCGGCAGCTCGGGCGGTCCCCAAACCCAGGAGGCTCTGACCGTGCATGAATCAACGCCGTATGTTTTATGGTACATGTTTGTAACCAATTCCCCCATATACTTTGTCGTGCCATAGACATTGTCTGGCGAAATCGAGTCCGTTTCTTTAATAAACCCATCCGGATTGGACGATTGAAATACCGCGCCTGTACTAACATAAACTACGCGACGCCAATTTAAATGGCGAGCCAGTTCCAATAAATTCTGTGTGGCAAGAACATTTGTTCGGGTTGCTGACAAAGGTACAGGACGACAGGACGAGACATTGGGCAGTGCCGCTGAATGGATCACGCCCTCTACATTGTATTTTTTTGCAGTCTCCAGTAAATGCGCCCAGTCGTTCAGGTCGCCCTGAACCCAATCCACTTTCACAGAACCTGTTTCAACCGGATTTAATGTGCATTCCAATCGATCATAGGCAACCACATCTATTCCGGCTTCAACACATTGAATTACCGTGTTGTAGCCGACAATACCAGCTGCTCCGGTAACGAGTACACTCATCTTTTATCCCCTAAATTAAAAGTTTTCCATTATCCAGGATCGGCACGCCATCGACTTCCACCACGGCGCCGGAGTAGGCAACATCAATATGGCAGGGCGCGGCCACATTGCCGCCAATGGCATAGTTGCTGCCAATCCCGTGATGCCCATGCCCAAGGTGCCCAAGGTCTTCCTGGTTGGTTGCCTTGACCCGGCAGTGAGGATTCAGCCCGATGCCGAATTCAGCGAAATTATAGGCCCGTTTGTCATCCAGAACCGCGAGGGCATTTCTGAGATAGTCCGCCGCATGTCCGCCCGAAATTTTCGTAATCAGCCCCTCTTTCACCTCGATGACAACCTTTTCATCGTACAAGGCGCCGTATCCCATCACTCGTATGTTGGCGACCAGAACACCTTCCGTGGAACCTTCGATCGGGGAAATGTTTATTTCACTGTTCGGCAGTGATGCGAAGTCTCCAGACTGAGTAAATATCCCGGTCTCATACTGAACCGGACGACCGGATATCTCTCCCGTCAAATCCGTGCCGTCAGGTGAGGTCATTCGTATTTTACTGCCTTTGGCGATCGCAGCACCCAGCGTGCGTCCCAGCTTATCCGCCGCCGCATAGTCGCCGAGAATACCGCCCGTGCATAAAGCGTCTTCCGTCGCCTCGCACATCGTGCAACCCCGCGCGCCATTCTTGACGGCTTCGATACGGGCATCCGTATGAGTCATCGACCAGGTTGTGGGGAAGAAAAACACATCACTTTTCGCGCAGGCCCCGACCACAGGTTTGGGCACCTGTCGACCATGCGCGCCGGTTGGCGTAAAACAAACGATGGTCGGTATTCCGCCAACGGCATAAGCCGCCGACGCCAGCGCTTCAGCCATGCGCATCTTGTTTGTGTCACAGGCGATGACTACATTCTCGCCTTCTTTCACTCCGGCACATTGCGTCATCGCCTTCATGGCTCCGCGAACCATTTCAATAAAGCTCGTAGGTGCAGGTGTATAATGAAAATATTCAATTGGATATGCCATTTGATAGTCTCCTTATCATGATTTTCTAACAATTAAACTGCAATCCGCAATATGAACTTGACGATCCATAGAAATATTCGCAATTCGATTTGAAAGCATTGCGTGGGCCTGTGAAGCAAAATCAGAGAGATGACAGTCCACGGTTGTCAGGGGAACTTTGTAGAATTGAGACAAAGGGATATTGTCAAAGCCAGTTATCCTCAAATCGCCGGGGATATCCATGCCGTAACTTAATGCAGCCTCGATAAAACCTACAGCATTCCAGTCGTTATAGCAGATGATTGCTTCGGGCCTGGATTTTAGCTTGATAAATTTCTTAAAAAGCTCCCTTCCCCCTTCTTCTCCGTCCTGCTCCACCTCAAGTATCCACTTGTTATTAATTGACACCCCATATAATTTCGCGTTCTTGATAAATGCAGCTTTTCTGGCAGAAACCAGAGAGCCTTTAACCCCCTTGGCATATCCTGCCGATTTAATCCCTGTGTCCCGCAGGTGCTCTAAAATCGCCTTTATTCCCCGCTCATCGTTCACAACAAGATAATCAACAGTTTGACATTTCGGAACAGCAGCCAGCCACAATGCCGGAATACCGGACTCTTTCAATAGAATTGATTTGTCGACATTTCTGGGGCAAAATACTACCCCGTCAACATTTTCCTCTTTTAATCTTGAAATGATTTTATCCGCTGAAGTGTGAGAACTGTCGTCAACAAGTAAATTTCCGCATTCGCCTACAACCATCATATTAAAAAGACGGATAAATTCCGCATGAAAAGGATCGCTCAAGCCAGGAGCAACATACGCATAAAGCCTCTTGGTTCTGGGTATTTTTACAACAAAATTGCCCACGGAAGGACGGCGTTTTATTATGCCTCTGGTTTCAAGTAATTGAATAACCCTGCGAAGCGTGGACCGTGAAACATTAAGCTCAGCCGCGAGCTTGTCCTCTCCCGGCAATCTTGAAGAAACTTTGTAAGTTTCATTTCTGATTCTCTCTTCGAGAATCATTGCTGTTTTTTCATATAACAGACTCATTCACCACGCGGCCCTGAACAGGTTATACTTTCTCGTTACACACTGCATACCGGTATGCTACCAGTACCTTATTTGTAATGCAAGCAAATTCGAGTTTTTTTTCACAGCCATCCCATAGACGGCAGAAATTCGGTTGTTAGTCACATTTTAACCAATAAACATACATGGTTGCGGCTGGGTCGTCAGAATGTCAACCCGCATTTTTTTTAGCTCCGCAGGAGCGACATCTTAAATTGCTCCAAAAACCAACACAAAGACGCCGCTCCTACGGAGCTAAAAATTCATACCCCCTTTTACCAAGATGAGACGGCCGATCGCGAGACTGACTACTACTACGTGCGCGTATGTCAGGAGGATGGCAGGATGGCGAACAGGCATGGTCCAGTCCTGTATGGATGACGCGTACAACCTGAGAGTGAATAAGGAACGGCCAACAAACGGATCCAGCCGGCTTTTTTTTTTAACTGCCGATATAATTCTGGAAAAGTTCCTCTGCCAGTTTTTCAGCGGTTTTCTCCAGGCGATGGGGGGTTTCGTAAGTACCCGCCGCGATTTCCTGCCGGACTTGCCGGATGAGTTCCATGCGGGCGGGCGGGAGCTCGTGCAACCTGGCGGCGAGCTTGCCTATGATAGCCCGGTCGCTGGGGGAAACTTCCCCAAAAGTCCCGCCGGGGCGAGGGGCTGGCTTGGCTGCTTGCCAGCTCGGGTCGGCCTGGGCCAATTTTGTTCCGGAAATTTGATTGTTATCGATCTGGTTCATCTTCATGCCTCGATTCCTGCCCTGCTCGCGCACCGGCAGAGTATTTTCCAACAAGGGGCAAAAAATGAAGAGAGATCCGTTCTCAATCACCATCGCGACGCCAGCAGCCCGGGTTCCAGCAAAACTTTCACTGCCAGCCTGCCAATTCCATTCAGCCAGCTGAGCAATCCAGCCTACACCAACGTCCATCCACTGCATGTATCGACAAGAATACCAGGGGGACTTAAGCCAATATGACTATTAGGATTATTTTATAACACCCTGCCAAAAAAAGGGTAACAACCACCCCCTAGCCACTGCCAAAGATTTATTTCGTTATCGGACCATGTAGCAAGCCTCGCTAATTACCCAACCTGCACATCTTACCCAAATTGACAGGGCTTGCGGACTGGTTGATTGGTTGACTGACTGGTTGACTGGTTGACTGGTTGGCTGGGGAAAGATTACAAACGAGCCGCGACCCGACCGGCAGGGGGCGGGGATATATGACTTGGGCGTCTTGCCCATTTCAGTGATGGGTGCCATGTAGG
>JAOZNE010000051.1:0-10999 GCA_029933955.1 Phycisphaerae bacterium | reverse complement strand
GCGATGGCATCGACATCGCTTTCGCACAGTGCGTCCAGCGACGGATAGCTTTCAGTAATCTCGAACTTCTTGCACTTTTCTTTGAGTTTCTCTGCGTCCAGATCGCACAATACGACGCTGTCCACATCTGGATGCGCCTTAAACAGCGGAATAAAACAATCCGCAAAGGCTCCGGTTCCACACATTCCCATTTTGATACCCATGATAATACTCCATGTAAAATTGGGCCTGTTTCAAAAATTTTTTCCGAACCCAAACGCTGGATTCGATAGCTGTATGAAAGAGCTAGCCCTGCTTCTCGTTCTCACACAGCGATTGTTTTCAATAACCGGTTAACTAAGTTTTGAGCGAAGCGAGCGTTTCCAGTACAAATGGCACGGTCTCCTGCCAGTTAGGAGGCACGTCTTCGCTTATTTGCAGGCAGAACCGTTTGGGCCCAGCTTGCTGAACTATTCCGGTAATTTTCTCAGCCAGTTCCGCTTTGGGCGCGCGGTACCATTGTAGATTCGGATGCACCCAGAGGAACTTGTCAGGCCAGGCTTGCCGGGCCTCCCGTATCGTCATGTTTCCCTCCGGCGGCTCGGTCAGCGAGTCTATACCGTCGATGTCAAGAGCTGCAATATCTTCCGCTACCACTTTAAGTTGGCCATCGTAATGAACCAACAAACGCTTGCCCGCGGCGTTCATTATTTCGAGAATCTGCTTGTATAAAGGTGCCATATGCCGCTTGTAGTAAACGGGGCCTAGCGTTTCGATGGAAAGATTTTCCCAAAGTTTAATCTGGGTAGCAGGCGTCTTTACAGCCTGGCGAATCTCCTCCAGCTTGATCTCGTTCAGCACCTCCACAAGATGCAAAAGCTCGGGGAGATCGTAAGCCAGGTCCATAGAGAACCGCTCCAAGCCAACCCAGTCGATCTGCAAAACCATCAATGGCGTTCTGCCCAGGCCCAGGCCATGAAGTTGACCAACCGTAATTCCACGGTCGCCAAGAGCAGCTTCGGATTCAACGAAAGGCCTATCGTCGGAAGTTATACGCACGCCCTCCAGAGCATGGGCCATGATACTGTAATCCTCGGGAGTTTTGATAAAATGCTCCTGCTTCCACTCGCCCAGATACCACTCGTGCAATTCCCCCTTGTCCGTAATCAGCCGAATGTCGCGACGCGTTTGTCCTTCCTGCTGAGAGGTAGTTTCCACAAGCTCGAAGCTGGGGTGCTCGTGCCTGACGAGGTTGGCATGGTTGATCTGACCAAGCCCAGCATCAAAGAGAGATTCCCAATCGGCAGTAGTAAGTCGGTTTTTTGCAAACCAGTCATAAACTGCATAAATAGGATGTTCGACAATTTCGCCTGACAGCGCAAGTTCAAACCTGCGTCGTACACTTTGCGATGACATGTTTTAGCCCTTAATTATAGGTGTTACAGCTTATCGCCGAATTATTTCCAGCGTCATATTTTCTTGCAGTTACTTTAATCCGTACTTGTTTGCCGCCTCTTTGGGCGACAGGCCTTTGTTAATAACATCGTTCAGGGCCTTTGTGATAATTTTGGGATCTTTGGCCATGAAAATATTTCTTCCGAAGATAATACCGCTAGCCCCCTGCTGAACCGAGTCGTAGGCTTTTTGAAGCACAGCCAGGTCTGTGTTCAACTTATCAGCTCCGATAGTAAACACGGGGACTGGAGTGTTTTCTATAACTTCGTGAAACTTTTTACCTGTGTAAAAAGTCTTGATAAAGTCAGCTCCAAGCTCAGCCATAATTCGCGAAATTCTCTTCACCTTATCGTGCACCTGCTGAGCGGTTTTTTCCGTGTGTTCCACAACATAGCATTCTCCGATAAGCGGGATGCCGAGCTTTTCTTTTTGGCGAACGATTTCTGAAAATATTTCGACATTATTAACTTCCATCGCTCGATTGTCTTTTTCTTCCAGGAACAAAGAGCAGATTATAGCTTCAGCCCCAGCCTCTACTGCCTCTTCCACATTTGTGCAGATAGTAGTAAAGCCTTCCCTGTAATCAAGCGGATAGTAAAACGAGGAAGACCAGTTTATACGAACCACCGGCGCGGGAGCATTGGGTTTTGCGAACAGATCCCAGTTCCTCTTCAGCATAAACCTGGGCAGCAGCAGGGCATCTGTGGTCATGCAATTTTTGATTGCTTCTCTCGCATCTTCGATGCCAGGCTGAACGCCATATTCGACGACATGGTCAAGCGCAGATATTACCAGGTTCTTTTTGTTTCTGAAGAATTTTTTGATTCGGATATTTTTTCCTGACATAGAATTTTCCTTTTTATACAAGGGTTATTTTTACCATTTGGCCTCTAAGTTTTCGCACTGCTGCGGGGTTCGCTTTTTTATCCGTAATAAGCTCATCCATGTTTTTTATTTGCAAGTATCTAGCCAGACCTGTTCTTGGCAATTTTGAGCTGTCCGCTACCACTATTACCTTGCTTGCATTGAAAGCCATCTTTTCGGCGATGCGGGCTGTGTCCAAATCCCCGGCAAAACTCCCGCGGACAGGGTCTATTCCATCGCTGCCCAGAAAGGCCACGTCCGCAGCGAATCTGTCCAGCATGGTTTCGCTGTATGGGCCTATGAGGTCGGGGTTTTTCTGCCGAACCTGGCCGCCGAGGAGTTGGAGCTGGATGTTTTCCTTCCCCCACAATTCGCTGGTGATAACCAGGCTGCCGGTGATGACGGTGCAACGAATATTCATTCGCGACAAGGCCCGGGCAATTTCCAGCGTCGTCGTGCCAGTGTCCAAAAAGACAATCTGGCCGTCGCTGATTTTCCCCGCCCCAGCCAGGCCTATCCGCCGCTTTTGAGCGATATTAGCCTGGTGACGCTCGTCGAAGGCAAACTCGAAACTTATCCGCTTGGCAGCCATCGCTCCGCCATAGCAGGGTAGAGCGACCCCGGAGTTTTGCAACTCCTTCAGGTCTCGACGGATGGTCATCTCGCTGACCCCGAATCGGCCTGCCAGCTGGGCGGTCGACACGTTCCGCTGCGAGGAAAGTATCCCGGTCAGCTCCGCTCGCCGCTTTTTACCTTGTGCTGAACTTCTTGGCATAATGTCGTATTGTGTTACATTCAAACATAATTGTCAATACAATTTCTCGAATTTTACAATTTTATTTGAGCTGCCGAAAAGCGGTTATCCGTTATCAGAGCGTGTTGGCCATTTGCTGGCGTTGTCTCGACATGGGCCTGGCCTTGGCAAGTCCCCGCCGACGGGGAACAGAGAGCTGCCCCCCCGAAAAACCTCCTGCCAGAAAATCCGGTCGCTCACTTCTGACTTAGCAGTTAAAAAAACGGGACCAGTGAGCTAATTGCAAAACTATTCGGGCATGCAGCACAGCCGCCCTCGGCTGTGGTTTTCCGTAGCATGGGCGGAACGCCCATGCTACGGCTTGGATGTTTGTTTTACGCTTGCGAGGTTCAGATGTCTTTTGCCAGGCTCGAATGCCACGACGGTTTTGTCGCAGATTATTTCCACTCCGCCGGCGTCGGTGGTGCAGATTTGCAGCCCAGCTTTGATAGGCTTGCGTGAAAAGACGCTCGCGAAATACTGTTGTCCCGCAAGGTTGGCTGAGAGTTGGACGTACCTGTCAGCTCGGCCATAGTCCAACGCTCGCGAGGAGCAGTTGGCCATGGCGGGGGCGCTGGCTGCCAGTGCGAAGTTCAGCCTGGCTACCTGGCCCGTGATTTGGCCCGTCAGGGTTTTTTCGTCGAAATCGATTTTCCCGCCCGTATGCCAGAACATATCAACCTGATCCAGCCTCGGCAGGTTCAGCTCATCCAGCACGATAAGCGACTGGCCTGTCGAGAAACCCGGAGCCAGGAGCATTACGACGTGTCGCAAAAATCGCACGCCATCGCCACAGGCATTCTCGGCGTCGCAGACCACCCAGCGATATTCGTCGCCCGCCCGCGAGTCGCGAATGAGTCCCTGCGCGTCAGGCCTATGGTCTTCCTCCGCTACGACGATCGTGTTGTGCGACCGGGCCTGGATTTCGTAAAAACCACCCCGGGCCAACGAGAAATAGTCGCTCCCCTCGTCCGGCGGATGGCCCAGGTCGACGAGCATCATCTCGCCATCGACCTGCATCTGCAAGCTGTTCATATCGTGCTGGGCATGACTCGTGGCCAGGTCGCCGGTTTTGGCAGCTACGTAAAAATCAGGCCTGGGCCAATTGTCCGCCATCGCCGCCCAGCCTATCTGATGAAAAACCTTCACAGGCTCAAGCTCGGGAGCCTTGGCGGTTTTTTGTGGCGAGTCCGGGCGCAGCAGCAGGGCCAGGCCTGCCTGGGACCACTCGGTGGTCGTTACGTCGTGTTGGAAGGAGTAAGTGTCCAGCCACCATGTTATTTCGTCGCGGTCGAAGTAGCGGGCCAGCAGGTACAGCGCCCCGTGCAACGGCATTTTTGCGGAGTCGCCAAAGCTGGCGGGCCTGCCGTTGGGACTGAAGTAGATTGGGAACAGGCCCGTCTCCACCATGCCGCGATGGTGCAGCAGTTTCTGATCGTCCAGCAAGCCATCGCAAGCCAGGCCGAAGAGCAGCACATATCGCAGCGCGTAGCCCCAATATCCCAGGCCCTCGTCCCAGCCTCCCTCGCGACCAAGGTCGTCGAAGAAATGTCCAAGCCCAGTTCGGGCAAGGTCGTAGGCTTGGGAAGCCCGGTCGTTTTGGTCGTCCATCGCCAGGGCGACCAGGCCACACGCGGAGTTTATCACAGCTCCCCAGTGGTTCACCGAGCTGTACCACCAGACGCCTTCCTGGACGGATTGGCAGTAAGGCTCGATTACTCGCTGGTTGAGCGTGGCGATAATTTTCTCGCGTTGTGCTTCGCTGAGACAATCCCACAGCCAATCCAGCCCGACCACCGCAGCGACCCCAGCCTCGGCTGTGCAGAGGTCGACGGTGAGATTGGTTCGGCTGGGGTCGACCCAGGTGCTCCAGTTGACCAGGTTCATCAGCTCTTCGACAGCCCGGCTGCGGAACGCTTCGTTCGAGTCGATCGCGTCGGCGATGACCAGGTCGAATATTCTACCCTGCGACCCGCGCGCGGTGGTCAGAGCGGCGTTTTGCCTGCCATTGGCCCAGGCAGCCTGCCAGTTCATCTCGACCATCGGCGAGCTTTGCAGAATCAGCCCGCAACGCCTGGTAAGCACGTCGTAAAACTCGTCGAAGGGTCTTTGCGAAATCCGCGACCGCAACGATCGCAACGTATCCAAATCAGCCAGTATGCCTCGTCTCATTCGTCTAATCTTTCAGTAGTCAGGAGTCAGGAGCCAGTAGTCAGTAAAAGCAAAAACAGCAGAAACAGCAGAACACTAATGACACGAATAAAAAACGAATGTCACGAATTTTGTTTTTAACTTTTTCTTCCTTGTCATTCCCGCGAAGCTTGTCCTCGACCCGATCGGGGAGCGGGAATCCATGTTTTTTCTTTGTTTTTTTCCTTTGTCATTCCCGCGTAGGCCACGGCTATGTCATCCATTTGTCTTAGGCGAACATCAGGCGTCGGCCTTTGGGTTTTGGCACGGCCCGGCCTGACTCTTGGGCGGTTTCGACCCACAGCTCCGCAGCAGTGCGGATATTCGCCAGTGCAGCTTCGTGAGTATCCCCATGAGCCATGCAGCCTGGCAGTTCCGGTACTTCCGCGACAAAGGCCTTGTCGTCTTCGCTCCAAAATACGATTATTTCATACTTATCCATTTGCATCACCTGCCATCTTATACTTCACAATCACGCGTCGTGCCTGTCGTACCTGACAAGGCTTTGCTTTGGAGCCATCTCTCTGCAAGTTCACCGGTTCGACGATACCTGTTCGTCGGAAAATGTGATGGCTACCTTTGACTCTTTCCTCAAAACCCAGCGACAACATCAAGTTTCGTAAGTCCATGAACGCAATGTTCGTGTCCGATGTACCACGCAATACGGACTCAAGTGTTTTTTTTGATGGAACCCATCGGCGAAATTATATCACAATGGTTGGCGGATGTGTATACTTTGGTTATGGGTAAATTGACGACGACACAAACCTTGGCCAGGCTGGGGGAGGCGCCTTTGTTCTCCGCTATGGGTCAGGCGGAGTTGGCGGGGTTGCTCCGCGCGTGTTTGGTGCGAGACTTCCAGGCCAGATCGCAGGTGTTTCGCCCGGGCCAGCCGGCGGAGAGTTTTTACGTTATCCTGGCTGGGCGAGTGAAAATTTCCAAAACGTCCGCAGCTGGCGACGAGCAGATACTGCACCTTTACGGGCCTGGCCAAACCTTCGGCGAGGCTGCGATGTGGGCTGGCAGCGATTATCCAGCCGGGGCTGAGACTCTCAGCGACGCGACACTGCTTGTCGTCCGCCGGGCTGCGTTGAGGTCGCTGCTGAAAAAAGACCCCGACCTGGCCCTGGCGATGCTAGCTGGCCTGGCTGCCAAGCTGCGAGAGTTCAATCAGCTAATCGCCCAGCTTTCACTGCGCGACGTCCCAGCCAGGCTGGCAGAAGTTTTGCTGAAAATCTCCGCCGGGACGGGTTTTGATTCGTTCGACCTGCCACAAAGCAAACGACAGCTCGCGTCGCAAATCGGCACGGTTCCCGAGACGCTCAGCAGGGCGTTGCAAAAACTCAAAGCCGCCAAGTGGATAGCTGTGCAGGGGGCGAACATAACCATCCTCGACAAGGGAGCGTTGGAAAATCTTGTGCGTTAGCGGATGGGCGTGGTAGAATCCGCGACTATGAAACGATGCGGACTTATTTTCGCCATGATCTTTGTGGGCGCTTTGCTGCCTGGCTGCGGGCCATTGCCGCCGGTGAAGCTGAAAACCGTCAGTCTGGCCAAGACGATAGACTACGACAATCTCGCTGCGGTGCTGGATCGTGCCCTGGATAAGCGAGGCTATGTCGCTCCGACGCTCATGAGCGATGTCGAGGGGAAGCTTCTCGCCCAGCTACAACAGCTAGCCAAGCTAGGCCCGACCACCGCTCCGGCACAGTTGCCAAGCCTGGGCCAGAGGCTTGCATATTGGTACAACGCCCGGGCCGCCTGGTCGATATACCTGGCGATGGACTTGCACCGGGCCAAGCGGAAAACGGTCGTAGGCTTGACGTCGCGGAGTTTTCCTCTGGATGGCCAACGGCTGACCCTGGCGGATATCGACGCGAAACTTTACGCCCTGGCTGGCCTGGAAGCTGTTATCGCGGCGCCGAGCATGAACGAGCATCGCGCGGAGCTGCCACGGAAACCGTTCGACCCAAAGACGATTCAGCAGGAAATCGCCCGCCGATTCAATAGCTACATCGGCGACCGTGGCCGATTCATTATCGATATCGAGACGCAACAGATTCGTTTTGCCCCGATATTTTGGCAATACCGCACGGAAATACTCCGATGGCATAACAAGTTGTATGGCGCCCCTCAGGCAACGCTGAGTACCGCGCTGCTGCCCCGGGTAACAGGCCTGGCTGGCTATAGACTCCAACAAGCGGTGGGATACAAATGCGTGCAGGATACAAAACCCGCAGAGCTGACCATTACAGGTGATTAGTGTCCATTCGTGGTTCTAACATCCTGAACGGTTACAAAAAATCTAAAATCTTCAAGTCCTTCATGGTGAATTACTTCATAATGAATTTTTGTATAGCGAGAAAAAGCCTGGCTGTTGTCAGAGTTTTGACATGAGAAAATTTCTAGTCATTTTGTTGTTGCTGCCAGGCTGTGTGCCGGGCGAGATGCAGACCGGGCCTGGTCAGCCTGGCCGACTTGCCGAGTCTGGAGTTTGGGTTGCCTCGGAGATGGTAACCCTCGCTGAAGACACGCCGCGGTTTGCCGACGATTCCGTCCTGGCCAGCGACGGCAAGACCGTCTCGCTGTTCTCCGCAGCCAACGAGACGCTCAGCTTTCAGCTGATTATCGACGCCGCCGCCGGGCTGAGAGCGGTGCGGATATCGCCAGGGGCACTTTACGCGGGCCATCCCGGCCAGGTGGAGACACCCACGATAGCAGCTTCCAATATCCGCGTGTTCCGCATGTTGCCGGTGCGGGTTACCAGGTTCCCCGCATGGTATATCAGGCTGGCGAGCGAAGAGCCAAAACCCACCAACCTCTACGACGCCCTCGTCCCGGCCAATGCTCCGACGGGCGGCCAGCCCTATGACATCAAGCCAGGCCAGCGACTTGCGATTTGGGTAGACATGGCTGTGCCTCGCAACGCCGAGCC
Organism: Phycisphaerae bacterium; assembly: GCA_029933955.1. Taxonomy (GTDB): domain Bacteria; phylum Planctomycetota; class Phycisphaerae; order SM23-33; family SM23-33; genus B1-G9. Next base: position 2,783 of record JAOZNE010000051.1, on the reverse strand, counting down.
TGGGCTGTATCGCGGGGAAATAGCCGTCACTGCTGGGCTGGAACAAAAGCGGAAAATCCGCGTCGAGCTAAAGGTGCACGACTTTGTGCTGCCCGAAACTCAGCCTATCGCAGCGGTGGGCGCGTTCGATTATCGCACGGTTTTCCGGACGTTCATCACCGGCAAAGATAGGCCTTACGAGCCGGAGTATCTCGACTTCGACAACCCCCAAGCCCAGCAAGGCCTGGCTATTATCCGACAAATGATGCGACTGGCCCACAAGCATAGACTAGGCCTTTTCGACCGCCAGGTGCGACCGCGAATACACCGCGACCTGGCAGGCCAACTGAAACTGGACTGGAGCGACTATGACAGAATCGTCGGCCCGTACCTGTCCGGCGAAGCGTTCGACGACCGCGTCGGCACCCCAGCCTGGCCTATCCCGTTTAGCCAAGCCTGGCCCGTGCCGAAATACTACGGCGGCCTCGACAGCGAGTCGTACGCGGCAACCGCGACCAAAATCGTCCGCCTGTGCGCAGAACATTTTCGCGACAAACTCAAGGCGACCGAGCAGATATTCGCCTGGCCATACCGGGGCGAAGTCTCCGCCGGAGCCTTTGCCAAATACGACAGACTCGCGAAAATCGTCCGCCGGGCTTCGCCTGAAATTCCGCTGCTCTGTCAACTGCCCACCAACCCGCCAGCTATGACAGGCTGGACGCCGCCTGGCGATTTCGCTTCGTTGGTGGACATCCTCGCCCCGCCCGCCCAATGGCTAAACCCAGGCCAGGCCCAGGCGATGCGAACGCCTCTCAACCCGCTGGCTGGGGTTTGGCTGGCCCGATCAGACCCGCCGTATCTGCCAAGTCTGTCAGCCATCGCCACCGCCGCGGACGTGCGGGCCTTGCCCTGGTTCGCGATGAAATATAACTGCACGGGCTTGTTCCTGCCCGAGGTTCTCAACTGGTCGGGCGAGGTTTTCCGCGACCCCGCCGGGGCACAGGCCAGGCTGTTCTATCCGGGCAAAGCTCTGGGAATCGCCGGCGTCCTGCCTTCGGTCAGGCTGAAAAGACTCCGCCGGGGCATGCAGGATATCGCGTACGTCTGGATTCTCCGCCAAAGGGCCCGAGGCAAGATCGCCCAGGCGATTCTCGACGCGATGGTTCGCTACGCGGGCCAGGCTGGGGCTGGGGACAATTATCTCGACCCGCGAATCGCGGGCTGGGTGCAGCATGGCCCGACGTGGATACGTGCCCGAAAACTGCTTACCGAAGAAGTGCTCCAAGCTGTTCATCCGCGGGCCAAGACCGCCCGGCAGCAGATTGCTGATAAAGTCCGCTGGCAGCAGTTCAGCAACCGTGCCCATAGGCTACGGATCGAGCGAGTCCGGGCGAAGATGAGCTACGGCCAGGCCCCCAGCCAGGCCCAGCCGGGCCAACCCTGGCGAGCAACGATACTGGTGGACATGTACAACGAATACGACCGCCCGCTGGGTTGCACGGTAAAAATCTCAGCCTTACCGCGGGGTTGGAAGGGCCTGGTGGGCCAACACCGCGTGATAAACTTCCCGCCCGGCGCCCAGCGGGTCGCCAAGCTGGTGGTCGAGGGCCCAGCCTTGCCCATCACACCCGACGGCAAGATACCCGTCGAACTGAAACTCACCACCGACGCGCCCAGCGAGGTCGCGATAAAAACCGCTGTGCCGTTCATCCACACCAGCGTCTTCGCCAAGCCGCCGACCATCGATGGCTTGCTGAACGATTGGCCAACCAGGCCCGCCAATACCGCGGGCAACTTCAGGCTGCTTGGCAGACGGGGCGAAACCATCGCGCCGAGCAAGAGCAAGCTGGACGACTCGCCAGGCCAGGCCCGCCGGGGGACACTCGCCTTTGCGATGGTCGACGACGAAAATCTCTACCTCGCCATCCGCTGCCAGGAACCAAACCTGCCGGGCATGAAGTTCACCAACAGCAACACCGTCCGCTATCAACAGCTCCTGGCCTGCGGGGAAGACCTCGTGGAAATTCTGCTCGACCCAGGCTGCCAGGCCAAAGGCCCGCAAGACCTCTACCACATTGTCGTCAAGCCCAACGGCGTGATGATCGAGGAAAAAGGCATCGCAAGCGACCCCCCGCTGGGCCAGGCCAGGCCGCTTGCGATGGGGGCGACCGTTGCGGTTGGCAGGGCGAAAGACGCCTGGATAGTCGAGCTGAAAATACCACGGTCCGCGTTCGGGCAAGCAGGCCAGGCTGAGTTCTGGGGCGTCAACTTCACCCGGTTCGCAACCCAAGGCTCCGAAGCGTCCAGCTGGTCCGGCGCGTCAAGATATTTCTACGACCCAAAGACGATGGGAACAATGTTCGTAACAAAGCCGGTGGACTAGTTGACTGGTTGACTGGTCGAAGTGTACGACATTTTTTTTGGTAGAGTACAACAATTTGTCCGTGCGAAAGTCAGCCAGGCTGGACGATGTGTTTTTGTTTCTTACCCAGCAGGAGTTAAACATACCAGCCCTTTCAGGGCTGCTTGTTTGAAAAGCAGGAAACCCCGCTTGAAAACCCGGCCGCTCACATGCAATTTCGCATGGCAAAAAAAGATTCCATCCAGTTGGGCGTTGTGATAGAGTCTGATATTATGACGTGGACTGAGTACATATCTGTCGACCCTGCGGTATGTCATGGTAAAGCGTGTATCAAAGGCACTCGCGTTATGGTTTCGGTTGTCCTCGACAACCTGGCTGCCGGAGGAAATAATGCGGGATTATCCGTCGATATCGGACGAGGCAATTCCTGCAACTATCGCAT
>JAOZNE010000252.1:0-2869 GCA_029933955.1 Phycisphaerae bacterium | reverse complement strand
CTGGCTTCGAGCATGAGCGCGGAGGACATGGTCATCACGCATTTGTTGTGCGAGCTGTGCCTGGCGGGCAAGCCCAGGATTTTCACGCTGGACACGGGCAGGCTGCCTCAGGCGACATACGATGTTATCGAGGAGACCCATCGCAAATACGGGCTGTGGATAAAAATGCTCCTGCCGGACACCCAGGCCCTGGAGCAGATGCTCAGCCAGGCTGGGCCCAACCTGTTTTACGACAGCGTCGAGGCTCGCAAACGCTGCTGCGATGTCCGCAAAGTTCAGCCCCTGCGACGCGAGCTGGCGACGCTGATAGCCTGGGTAACAGGCCTGCGAAAAACCCAGGGGGTTACTCGAGGCGAGGTCGAACGCGTCGAGTGGGACCAAGTCAACGGGCTTATAAAAATAAACCCCCTAGCCAACTGGAGCGACGATGACGTCTGGCGGTTCATCCGCGAAAACTCCGTGCCGTACAACAAGCTGCACGACGAGGGATACCCCAGCATCGGCTGTGAGCCTTGCACGCGGGCGGTGGCGGCGGGCGAGGATATTCGCGCGGGCAGATGGTGGTGGGAGCGACCCGAGCACAAAGAATGCGGCCTGCATCTGGCTGATAAAAAACCTGTAAAACGAAAGGCTGGGCAAGATGGATCAGCTTGATATATTGGAATCGCAGAGCGTTTATATTCTTCGCGAGGCTTATCGCGAGTTTAAGGATCTGGTCATGCTTTGGTCTATCGGCAAGGACAGCACGGTCTTGCTCTGGTTGGCTCGCAAGGCCTTCTTTGGCCATGTGCCAATCCCGCTGCTGCATATCGACACAGAATACAAAATCCCCGCGATGATCGAGTATCGCGACCGCGTGGCGATGGAGTGGGAGCTGAACATGACATACGGCCGAAACTCCGAGGCCCTGGATTCAGGCCAATCTTTTCCCAACGGCAATCTCACCCGCCTGCAATGCTGCCGTGCCCTCAAGAGCGAGGCCCTGAAGCATACGCTCTCGGGCGATTGGCCCAGGTGGGCGTTGAACCACGAGACGGGCCAATACGACAAGACCGCCGGCGGCAAGCCTTACACGGGCGTCATCGTCGGCGTCCGCAGCGACGAAGAAGGCAGCCGATCCAAGGAGCGGTACTTCTCGCCGAGGGATAAGGAAAACGATTGGGACGTCGGCGACCAGCCGCCCGAGCTGTGGAACCAGTTCAAGACCGACTTCGCTCCCGGCACGCATGTACGGATACACCCGCTGCTGGACTGGACCGAGCTGAATATCTGGGAGTATATCGAGCGCGAAAATATCCCGATTATCGACCTGTATTTCGACCGCGGCGAGGGCAAGCGATATCGCTCACTGGGCTGCGCGCCCTGTACCAGCCCGGTGGAATCCACCGCAAGCAATGTGCGGGAAATTATCGAGGAGTTGCAGAGCGGCAAGTTCGCCGACATTGCTGAGCGGTCTGGCAGAGAGCAGGACAAAGAAGATGGCCAGGGCCTGGAGACCCTCCGCCGAGATGGATATATGTAGAAGCGGGAGCCAGAATTCAGGATTCAGAATACATCCGTGCCACGGGAATAACAAATATGACTAAAACGAGTGAAAATATAATGGCTGCCCCAGCTACTGCCAGTGGGCGGGAGCAGATGAACATTGTTGTCATTGGCCATGTCGACCATGGCAAGAGTACGGTTATCGGTCGGCTGTTGGCTGATACAAACTCGCTACCGCAGGGCAAGCTGGAGATGGTGCAGCAGCAATGCAAGCAAAACGCCAGGCCCTTCGAGTATGCCTTTTTGCTCGACGCCCTGAAAGACGAGCAGGCCCAGGGCATTACCATCGACTCAGCCCGGTGCTTCTTCCGCTCGGACAAGCGAGAGTACATCATCATCGACGCGCCGGGTCATATCGAGTTTCTCAAGAACATGATATCCGGTGCCGCCCGGGCAGAGGCTGGGCTGTTGGTCATCGACGCCAACGAGGGCGTGCAGGAAAACTCCCGCCGACATGGATACCTCGTGAGTATGCTCGGCGTGGGGCAGATGGCGGTCTGCGTGAACAAGATGGACCTCGTCGGGTTCAGTCGCGACAAGTTCGACGCTATCGTCGAGGAGTATAGCCAATTTCTCGAGCGAATCGGCGTAGTGCCCAAGGCGTTTATTCCCCTCAGCGCGCGTGATGGCGACAATATCGTCTCCGCCTCGCCCAACACGCCTTGGTACACCGGCCCAAGCGTGCTGGGCATGTTGGACGAGTTCCGCAAAGAACCCCCGCCGGTGGACAAGCCACTGCGCATGCCCGTGCAGGATATTTACAAGTTCACCGCTGAGGGCGACGAGAGGCGGATCGTGGCTGGGCGAGTGGAGACAGGTTCGCTGAACGCTGGCGATGAGGTGATTTTTCTGCCATCGGGCAAGACCTCTGCTGTGGCGTCTGTCGAAATTTTCAACGCTCCGCCGCGTAGCCAGGCTGAGGCTGGGGAGTCTACGGGCGTTACGCTGAGCACGCAAATATACATCAAGCCTGGCGAGCTTATGTGCCGCGCCGACCAGCTCAACGCCAAGGTTACCGCCAAGCTGCGGGTGAATATGTTCTGGCTAAGCTCCCAGCCTATGGTGATGGACAAACGATACAAACTCAAACTCGCCGGCGTTCGCACGCCGGTTTGGCTGACCGGTATCGATACGATTCTCGACGCGTCTGACCTGTCGACGACGGCGAACAGGCAGCAGATTGAGCGACACGATATGGCCCAGTGCACGCTGGAGACATATCAGTCTGTCGCATGCGACCTGGCCAGCGAGCTGCCGCAGACCGGCAGGTTCGTGATAATCGACAACTACGAAATCGCAGGCGGCGGGGTCGTTTTGGAAGCCT
>JAOZNE010000050.1:6001-11109 GCA_029933955.1 Phycisphaerae bacterium | reverse complement strand
TCGATTAACCTCGTGTATCCCGGATAAATTATGACTACTTCGCGCTGTAGTATTAGTAAAAGCAAAAAAAGAAATATGCGACGCGTATTTTTAGAGTTTGGCAACGTCATTTGGAATTCGTCATTTGCTGTTTTCCTGTTGTCTATTTGCCTATTGCCTACTTGCCTAGTGTGCAGAGTATCGTCAGGGTCAGGGCTGCTCCGATGCACAGTGCCAAGCCAAACGCCAGTGTCGGGCTTTCCGGCGTGGTTGGCGAGGCTGGTTTCATGCGGACGAACAACAGTAGCAGGAACCTGCCAATTCGGCCTAGCGTTTGGCGGAGCATTCGTTTGCGGAGCAGTATCACCAGGGCCATGGCTGCTGCGATAGCGAAGCCGTAGAACATGGTCGCCAGTGCGAACTCCCAACCAGCCAGGGCACCGATAGCTCCCATGAGCTTGACATCTCCGCCGCCCATGCCCCCAGCCATCCGGGCCAACCAGAGAGGCCCGGCTCCCATCGCCAATCCCAAAGCTGCGTCGCCCAGGCCCATGCACCCAGCCCGGCCCCACAGCCCGCCCAACAAGCCATGGCCTATCAGCCCAGCCAACATGGCGGGGTAGGTCGTCCAGTTGTATATCTTGCCCGCTCGCACATCGGTAACCGCTGCAGCCACCAACACCACAGCCAACACCGCATACGCCCAGGCGTCCGGGCCGAGGTTGGTCATTCAGTCGGGTCCGTACCTTCGCCAGCCTTGATTTCGTCGTACTGCTCCGAAACCCAGGTGCCGATGTCGTTCTTAAAATAGATAATCACGCCCAGCAAGGGCAGCACGATAGCAGCGACGATGAGGATGTACTCGATCATGTCCGCGCCCTGCTCGTCTCGATGCAACGCCCGCAAACCTCTGCCAACCTGTCTCAACATATTCACCATAATCTATACCTCTCGTAAAAAAAATTGCTAAAAAACCGCAACCGTTCATGACACACAAAATCACCATGAAGCAAATGAAGAGCATGAACTTTTTGTTGTCTCAAAAAATTGAAAAATCTTCAAAGCCTTCATGAGTTTCATGGTGCAATCCGCTTTTGTCGCATAGCGCAAAGCTTTGGACTGCTAAAAATCGTCTACGGAAACGGCAGTGTTATTATACATGTAACGAACCCATAATAGCTAGCCAATGCGTCGAGCATTTCGCGAAACGTGTAGATAATCGGCAAGCCAAACGCCGCGACCAGCAACGTCCACTCGACCGTCATCTGACCAGCCTGGTCCGAAATTAACGATTTCAAATTCTTCATAGTAAACAGTAAAAGCAAAAACAAAAGAAACAGAAACAGCGAACCACGAATGGACACGGATAAACACTGATGTTTTTCTTTTTGTCATTCCCAGCACTTATTTGCCATGCTTCAAAATAGTTGTTGACTTAAACAAAGAGACTCACGATATCCTATACTCCTGCAAATAAGTGCTGGGGGTATTTGGGCATTGGTCCTTTTCTTCTTTTGCTGTTGCTGATTACTTTTATAAAAAATCAAATTCTTCATGTCCTTCATGGTGATAATTCACTTTGCGAAAAACTTTTCCGCGGCGTTCCATTGTTTTCGCAGGAGTTGAACTTTCGGTTCGTTGGCGAAGGCGGAGGTTGTTTGGCTCCATGTCAAGGCTTCGCCCTGGTCATCTCCGCGATACTCGAACATCGGCTGAATCTGGTATTGGCCATCAGCTCCGAGCGGTAGAATCTCGCTGATTTCCGTGATAATCCGCTTGCCGTCGTTTCGGCGGGACATCAGCACGACCAGGTCTATCGCCGATGCTACCTGCGACCGCAGGGCTGGCAGGGGCAGTTCGACCCCGCTCATCATCGCCAAAGTCTCCAGCCTGTGCATAGCGTCGGTCGCGGTATTGGCGTGCAGGGTGCTCATGCTGCCGGCGTGGCCACTGGTCATAGCCTGGATCATGTCGAGCGCCTCCCCGCCACGGACTTCGCCGATGACGATGCGGTCAGGCCTGAGACGCAGCGACGAGCGGAACAGGTCGCGGATGGTTACTTCGCCCTTGCCCCAGCGGTCGGAAGGCCTGGCCTCCAGCGAGAGCAGATGACTTTGCTGTAGTTCGAGTTCCGCGGAGTCTTCGATGGTTACCACGCGTTGGCCATCGGGTATGAAGCCGCTGAGGACATTTAGCAGGCAGGTCTTGCCGCTGGATGTTCCCCCCGCCACGAGCAGGTTTTTCTCCGCCAGGACAGCTACGCGGAGGTAGTGCATCGCCTCCTCCGTCCACGTGCCAAGCTGGGTGAGGTTGTCAGCGTCGAATGTAATTTTCGCGAATTTGCGAATGGTCATGCACAGCCCGCCCCTGCTAAGTGGCGGGAGAATAACGTGCACCCTGCTGCCGTCGGGCAGGCGGGAGTCTATCAGAGGCTGATCGTCGGAGATCCGCTTGCCGGTGTATTGCAGGACATTGTTCACCGCTGAGCGCAGAGCTTCGGCGTCGGCGAAGCGGGCGTCGGTGCGGATAAGTTGGCCTTGCTTCTCGATGAAAATTTCGTCCGGCGAGTTTATCATGATCTCCGCGACCGCATCGTCTCGCATAAAGGGCATGACGGGCTGAAGAAAATGTTCCACCGTCGCTTCAAAGATATTTGTCCGAGCCATATTTTCACCTGTTGGGCAGTTGGCAATCCAGGTAACCGTCGCACAACAGTGTACTCCCCAAGCTGGCCAGGATAAAGGATTTCTTGCACCGTCCTCCGAAAAAAAACGAGTATTTTCCTTGCTTTTTGCCGCTGGGTCTGCGATAATGGCTGGCAGTTGGTTTTTCGTATTTTGCCTCGTTACAGCGAGGCTGATGGAGTGTACCATGACTGGCGAGAATGCGTATTCCGGTGTGGATTTCGGGCAGTATATTCGTGTGGAGTCTGACATAGCGGCTTCGCTGGTAGCCACAGCTGACGAGCTTGCCCATGCCGAGTGCTTCGACCAGGAACAGCGGGCGGAAATATACGCTATCCTCCAGGCCCTCCAGTCCGACACGGAAAACCATCACCAAACCATAAAACTCCTAGCCAAACGTATGAACGAGGATATCCCCCATGCTTGAACAGATAGTGCTTCGCGAACGGTTCGAAACCCTGCTGGGCCAACAGCGCGACGCACTGGGGCGGTACGAAGCGGCTGCGGGCGATACAACAGGCCAAACGCGAGGGCACCTCGACCAACTCTGCCGAGACAAAAAACGTCATATCCAACTTACCCAACGGCTACTGGAAATTGTAGAATAACGGCGAGTCAATTGCAAAACTATGCGGGAGTGTAGCACAGCCGCCCTCGGCTGTGGTGAAATTGCTCTATTTCCAGTGTTTTTTATACGACCTTCCCAGCCGAGGGCGGCTAGGCTACGTTTTTGCAATTAGCTTATAGCGAGGTGTATTCTGACTATGACCGTTGACATGTTGCGAGATGTTTTGGGGTGGTGTGCCATAATCAATATGGCTTTGCTGCTGGTGAGCTTTTTATTCTTCCGTTTCGCTCGCACTTGGATATATGGGCTTCACGGCAAGTGGTTCCATTTGTCGGAAGAAAAGTTCGACGCGATTTGGTACGCCATGCTGGGGTGCTTCAAAATGGCGGTGCTCATATTCAACGTCGTCCCATACTTCGCCCTGCTCATCGTCGGGTAAATAGGCAATAGGCAAGTAGGGCCGGGTGGCGTGTCTAGACCGCGGCTGTTTGCGGGGTAGCCACGGGAATTGCAATTCGTCACGTGGTTGCAAACACCGCAACCACGGCACCCGGGCTCAAGCTGAAATCTGAAATCCAAAATCCGAAATTGCCCGGAATAACTAACCAGTTTTTATATCCACACACGATGCCCAACTCTGAGACCAGGGTTTAATCTCGCACACCTTGTCATTATTAACTCAAACTTTACTCGTGTATCTCGTTTTTGTTTGTATAATTCCTGTTCGGTTTGTACCCCGATGAAAAAAAATCAAAAATCCTGATCGTGTCTTGTGTTGGCTGGGCCAGGGCCTATAATCCGACGCCACAAAAATAAAAAAACTTCACGCTCTTCATGTGTTTCACGGTAAATTTTTGTGTGGCCATGAACAGCTAGGAATTTGCAGAAATAGACCATGGCTTTATTGAGAGATTATTTGACCGAGCAGACGCTCCGGCACGTTCAGGACGCTTTTTCCGCGGTGGCTGGTCAGGCGATGGTTATCTGTTCGGCTGGGGGTCAGCCTGTTTTCGACGCCAACTGGGACGCAGCTTATCCGCTCGACGTGCCGCTTGTCGTGGACGGCGAGACCATCGGGCGAGTCCGCACAGCAAGGCCTACCGCAGCGGGCGGCGTGCCCTTGCGGGGCGTCTTGCAGCAACCTTTCCTCGATAAGCTTCTCAAGCTCATGGCCAACGTTTTGGCGGAGTTTTGTCGTGGCACGACGAACCGACGACGTCGGCTAAGTCAACTTGCCACGCTGCATCGCATGATGGAAGAGTTCAATGGCCCGCACGAACTCCAGGACATTCTCAGTAGCGTTACGCGAACCGTCAACAGAATGCTCAAAGCCAAGGCTTGCGCGGTCAGGCTTCTCAGCCCAGACGGCAAGGAGCTTGTCATCCGGGCGGCGCACAGCATCTCGCCGCAGTATCTGGATAAAAGGCCTATTCTGCTGGCGGACAGTCCGCTTGACCAGAAAGTTTTCGAGTCGGACAAGCCCGTGTATGTCGAGGATGTTCGCCAAGACCCACGAGTGGTCTACCGCGACCAGGCCCGGCGGGAGGGGCTGGTCAGTGCCCTTTGCGCACCGCTTATCTACAAGAAAAAACGCCTGGGCGTGCTGCGGGTTTACAGCGGCACGGTTCGGCAGTTCGACTGGTTCGAAAGGCAGATGCTCCAGACCATCGCAGGCGGGGCAGCGGCTGCTATCGCGGGGGCTCGGCTTTACAACGAGGCTGTCAAGTCCTTCAAAATGAAACGCCAATTGACCATGGCGGGGGAAGTTCAAAGGCGAATGATACCAAAAGATCCGCCGACCCTGCCGGGCCTGGATATAAGCGCAGCTTACGTGCCGCACAAAGAATTGGCGGGCGACTTTTTCGACTTTATCGACC
>JAOZNE010000050.1:0-5901 GCA_029933955.1 Phycisphaerae bacterium | reverse complement strand
GCAGCTTACGTGCCGCACAAAGAATTGGCGGGCGACTTTTTCGACTTTATCGACCTGGGCAAGGATAGCACGGGCCTGGCGGTATGCGACGTCGTGGGCAAAGGGCTAAGAGCGTCGCTGCTGATGGCTTCGATCCGGGCGTCGCTGCGGGCACATGCCTCGCACGTGTATGACCTGAGCGACGTACTCCAGCGGGTCAACCAGGACATGTGCGAGGGCACGGTGGTGGGAGACTTTGCCACGATGTTCTATGGCGTGGTAAATGCAAAAAATCGTGAGCTTGTATATTGCGGTGCAGGGCACCTCCCGCCTATACTTGTCCGCGACGGCAAGGCCCAGGACCTGCAGGCACGAGGCGGGGTTATCGGGATGAGCAGCGATATGGACTATCCCGCTGACACCCTTGCACTGGAAGCGGGCGACGTGATATTGGTCTACACCGATGGGCTTAGCGAAGCTATGAACTTCGATGACGAAATGTATGGCAGGGCCCGCATAGCGGACGCGCTCGAGGTGGCGGTAGCCCAAAGCTACCCGGCTGAGAGTATCATCAGACATTGCCTGTGGGACCTACGACGCTTCGCAGGCTTGAGAGGCAGACTGGACGACCTGACCCTGATAGCAATCAAGGTTTTGTAGAATAGGCAAGTAGAGTCCACGGATTACACGGATTTTTGAGAAGATTACACGGGTTTTTCTTTGTTTTTAGTCAAAAAATCAACGAAACCGGAGGTTCGCTAAATCCTTTTTGAACCCGTGAAATCTGTGGACTCTTGACACTAGTAAACGGTAGGACACGATGGATACTGAACAGACAAATCAGCTGGCGTCGCTTAGGCTATTTTTGTACGAAAGGCCTGTGCATCCAGAGTTGTTCGAGATTCTTAGCCAAGTCGATCTTCGCATGGCTGGGTATGAAGCCTGCGTCTGGATAACGGGCCTGGGACATGTCGTGAGCTTTTTCCGCCAAGACCAAACGCTCGTGGAGGTGGTCGCCGATACCGAAAATCCGCTGCCCAAGCAGGGCCTGGCTGTCACTCTACCATTCCGCGGCGAGAAAGACCACGAGCAGAAAAACCTGGACGGCATCAACTACATGATGAACCTCCAGGCTGAGAAAATGAGCCGACGCGTCTACGAACATACGCATCGCGAACTTGCCCACCAGAGCCAAAAGAAGGGCCTGTTCGTCCCGCTGCCCAATTTGACACACGATTCGCTCGAAGCCTTTTCGTATGTCGACTACGACGCCAAGCCGAACCAGCTGCATGTCCTGGCCTATCACGCCCTGCCCGAAGCGATGACCCTCGTCAAAACGCAATCAATATTCGAACTGGGGTGAAAAACAGTTATCAGTAATCAGTTATCAGTAATCAGTTGTCAGTAATCGGTAGAAGCAAAAGAAACAAAAACAGCGAACCACGAATGAACACTAATAAACACTAATTATTACACGAAAAACACACAGGAAAACTGGATTCCCGCTCCCCGATCAGGTCGAGGACAAGCTTCGCGGAAATGACAAAAAAAAGAACTTCATGTTCTTCATGTACTTCATGGTGAATTTTCGTGTAGCCCTGAACGGTTACGAAAAAGAGAAAAGAAAAAATTATGGAAATACCGAACTCTGATAGGCCTATTGATTTCATTCGCAACATTGTCGCTGCGGACCTGGAGTCGAAAAAGTGGGACAAAATTATCACTCGCTTCCCGCCCGAGCCTAATGGCTATCTGCACATAGGTCATGCCAAGGCGTTTGGTCTAAACTTCGGCCTGGCTGAGGATTTTTCGGGCCAATGCAACCTGCGGTTCGACGACACGAACCCGACGAAAGAAGAGCAGCGATACGTCCAGGCTATTCAGGAAGACATCCGCTGGATGGGCTATGACTGGGGCGAGAACCTGTATTTCGCAAGCAGCTATTTTCCGCAAATGTACGACTACGCCGTGCAGCTGGTTCGGCTTGGCAAGGCATATGTGGACGACCAGACTCCTGAGCAAATACGCACAGGCAGAGGTACGCTGATCAGCCCAGGCAGCGACAGCCCGTTCCGCGACAGGCCCGTCGAGGAAAATCTCGACCTGCTGGCGAGAATGAAAGCTGGCGAATTCCCCGACGGCACACGCGTACTCCGCGCCAAAATAGACATGGCCAGCGCGAACATAAACCTCCGCGACCCGATAATGTACCGCATCCTCCACGCCGAGCACCCGCACACGCATCAGCAGTGGTGCATCTATCCGATGTACGACTGGGCACACGGGCTGGAAGATTCCATCGAGGGCGTAACGCATTCGTGCTGCTCGCTGGAGTTCGAAAACCATCGGCCGCTGTACGACTGGTTCCTCGACCAGCTCGGCATCCACCACCCGCAGCAAATCGAGTTCGCCCGGCTAAACCTTACATACACCGTCATGAGCAAACGCAAACTACTCCAACTGGTCGAGGGCGGGTTTGTCTCGGGCTGGGACGACCCGCGACTGGCGACAATATCAGGCTTGCGCCGCCGAGGCTATACGCCGCGGGCCATTCGCGATTTTCTCTCTCGCGTCGGCGTGAGCAAGTTCAACAGCACCATCGACATCGCTTTGCTGGAGCATTGTCTTCGAGCGGATCTGAACCAAACCTCGCCCCGCGTCATGGGCGTGCTGGACCCGCTGAAGGTCGTCATCACAAATTACCCCGAGGGCCAGGCTGAGACGCTCGAAGCGATAAACAATCCCGAAGACCCCGAAGCTGGGTCGCGCGAGGTGCCATTCGCTCGCGAGCTGTACATTGAGCGGGCGGACTTTATGGAAGACCCGCCGAAGAAGTTCTTCCGCCTCGGGCCAGGCAGAGAAGTTCGCCTGCGATACGCGTATTTTATCACCTGTCAGGAAGCTATCAAAAACGAAGCTGGCGAGATCGTCGAGTTGCGATGCACCTACGACCCAGCTACGCGAGGCGGCGACGCACCCGACGGGCGAAAAGTAAAAGGGACTTTGCACTGGGTCTCGGCCAGCCACGCTATTTCTGCGGAGGTGCGACTTTACGATCACCTTTTCACGAAGGAAAATCCCGAAGATGTCGAAGACGGGCAGGACTTCACCACCAACATCAATCCCGATTCGTTGAAGGTTTTGGAGCGAGCTTACATCGAGCCGAGCCTGGCCAGTGCTGAGCCTGGCAAGCGTGTACAGTTGGAGAGGCTGGGCTATTTCTGCGTGGACCCTGACACCGCTGCTGGGAGGCTGGTGTTAAACCGCACCGTAACCCTAAAAGACACCTGGGCCAAAATCCAGAAGCAGAAAAAAAACTAGCTGGAGCCAGGGCGTATGTTTGCAATGATGTGTCCATGTTGTCAGCGGGAATTGCGGGTGTATCGAGAGATACTACCCCAGCAGTCAAAGTGCAGGTACTGCGGTGCGATTTTCCCAGCGGGCGCGGAAAAACAACAGTTACGTGATCGGCCCGCGGTTCTACCAAATCCGAAAATCGAAATTACCACCAAGCCCAGTCTTACCCCCAGGCCCGCGATAGCAGCTATGGGTGCCTCACCCGGGCCTATCGGTGTTACCAGAAATCCCGCTATCGCAAAAAGGTCCACCGGCCAGCCGGTGGAAACTCCCACGCCGGAGACAAAAACTTCGACCAAATCAAGTCAGGCTGCTATTATTGCGGTTGTCGCCGTTGTGTTGTTGGTCGTCGCCCTGGCCTGGCTGTTAATATGAAAGTGAACCGGACATGATTATTCCCATTCGCACAGATTATCGTCGCAAGCATATCCCCTGGGTGAACTACGCGATAATCCTGGTCAATGTGCTGCTGTTCATAACGGGCTACAATGGAGCTTCCGACGCCGGTCGGCTTCGCATCGGCGGGCTGATGCTCGACCCGGACCTGCCGCATTTGTGGCAGTTCTTCTCGTGCATGTTCCTCCACGCCGGCTGGGCACATCTGCTGGGCAACATGATATTCCTGTGGGTCTTCGGCAACGCGGTCAACGACAAACTAGGCCAGGTGGGCTATCTGGCGTTCTACCTCGGCGGCGGAGTTTTCGCTGGCCTGGGGTACCTCGTGCTAAGCGGCAATGCGCCGGTGCTGGGGGCTTCGGGCGCCATCGCAGCGGTAGCGGGGGCATACCTGGTACTGCTGCCACGTACGAACATCACGCTGATAGTTTGGCTATTCTACCTGCTCCTGCCGGTGGATGTGTCCAGCCTGTATTTCATCGCGTTCCAGTTCGTCTTCGAGATACTCATGACAGCCAAGGGCTGGGCCGGCCCGGCCAGCGGCGGGGTTGCCTATGCTGCACACGCGACCGGCTATATCTTCGGCATATCAGTTTCAGCTTTGCTCCTGGCAGCCAGGTTCCTGCCGAGGGACGACTTTGACCTGTTGCATCTGCTGCAGGAACATCGCCGGCGCCAGCAGTTTCGCAGGCTGGTCAAGAGCGGTTACGACCCCTTTACAGGCCAGGCTGGGCCTGGTAAATTACGAGTGGATGCTGACGAATCAAGCCAGGCCAACTCGGCCCAGGCTGACCTTCGCGGGCAGCTATCCCAAGCCTTCACCGCGGGAGATATACCGTCCGCTACAGCTTTGTATGTAAAGCTATCGCAGGTTTCGCCAGGGCTTGTGCTATCGCGTCAGCAGCAACTGGACGTTGCCAATCAGCTCATGGCCGACGAGCAATACGCCCTGGCAGCCGAGGCTTACGAGCGGTTTACGACGCATTATCCAAACTACGAATACATGCCAGACATTCAGCTGATGCTAGGCCTGTTGCATGGCCGATATCTGAAGCGGTATGACCGGGCCAGAGACTGCCTAACCAAGGCGCTGACCAAGCTGGCTGACGAAAATAAACGCAACCTGGCCCAAACAGAACTCGACGCTGCCAATAGGCATATAGGCAAGTAGGCATCCACGGATTACACGGATTTTTTTGATAAAAAAGGGATTGGGTGGCATGGCTAGGCAGTAAGCTCACATCTGAATTTCAGATGGAAGGATCGTCATGATGTTCATAGTATTTCAATGGTGTGTTGCTGCCGTTTTTGCTTTTACTGATAACGGATAACTTTTCAAAGGTGTCGTATGAAATCTCTTACTCGCAGAGAAGTTCGAAGTATCGACCGGATCGCGATAGAGGAACTCGGCGTCGCTGGTGTGGTGCTGATGGAAAACGCGGGCCGGGGTGCTGCCGACGCTATCGAGAATTTTTTGGCAGGCCGGCCTGGCCCGCGCGATGACTGCAAAGTTGCCGTCGTAGCTGGGGGAGGCAACAATGGCGGGGACGGATTTGTCGTAGCCAGGCACCTGGGGATTCGAGCTTGTCAGGTGGCTGTGTTTCTTACGTCGCCCGAAGCAAGGATCCATGGCGATGCTGGGGTGAACCTGGCTATCCTCCGCAAGCTAGGCTGCCACGTTCGTCAAATTCTGCCCGAAGCTCTCGCAGGCCTGGGCGAATCGCTGCGGGAGTTTGACCTTATCGTGGACGCTGTCGGCGGTACTGGTATCGCCGGGCCTTTGCGTCGCGAGGTAGCTACGGTGGTCGAGCAGATCAACGCCGCTTCGCAGGCGAAGTCTGTCCCCGTGGTCGCTCTGGATATTCCCACAGGCCTGGACTGCGACACGGGCCTGGCCCCCGGTCTGGCTGTGCGGGCGAAGCTTACCGTTACATTTGTCGCCCGCAAGGTAGGCTTTGACAACCCCGCCAGCGAGCAATACACCGGACAAGTGCAAGTGGCGGATATCGGCATCGATGTAGCGGCGTTTTGTGAAAAGTAATCAGTGTAATCTTTTTAAAAATCTGTGAAATCCTCTTAAAAATCCGTGTAATCCGTGGACTCCTATTGCCTGCTTGCCTATTTCCCCCGCAAAACTCGCCATGCTTTTCGTATCGCTTTGCCTGGGCC
>JAOZNE010000251.1:0-2895 GCA_029933955.1 Phycisphaerae bacterium | reverse complement strand
AAGCTTGGTTTCCCGCTGGGCCAGAATTGTTTTCAGCCCGGCCTTGGAGTTTGTCGGCAGGCGTAATATAGCCTATCGCACTATGATAGCGTTCCAGCTTGCCGTTGCTCTGGGGATAATATGGCGAGGTCTTCACACGCGTCATGCCGCTGATCCGGATAAACTCCTTAAAATCCCTGGCGATAAACTGCGGGCCATTGTCGGAGATAATTCTAGGCCTGGCGTCGGGAAACTTTTCCCTGGCCCGCCGGAGGATGATTTCAACATCCGACTCCTTCATGGCTATAAGCCCAGATTTGCAATTTTTCCAGAAGCAGCTGGCGGCACCCCTCGCGTTTTAGATTGTTGTAGAAGCGGACTATGTGGATGTCGATTGCTTCCGTTCTCAAAATAGGCCTGTGACTGTCCCCACAAAAACATTTCTATCCCAACTGATATAATTCTTTTTGGGGAGCAAAGCCAGCGTCTGCGGATTTCTTTTTTTCTTGCTCTTCGTGTGCTTCGTGGTGTTTTTTGAGGCCCGTGGTTGTGGAGGCTTGCTATTGCAGGAACTCCGCGAGCCTTTGCAGGACTTGACCGATGACGATTTCCGGGCTGGACGCCCCAGCCAATACGCCGATTCGCAAAGGCCTGGTTGACCGGAGCCAATCGGTCGCGTCGAAGGCGCTGTGAGTTGCCGGCGACCAGGCCCGGAGAACCTCCGCGGAAATTATAGCCTGGGCGTCCTCGATGAGATAAGCAGGAGCCCACTGCCGGGCCAGCTCGTGCAGGTGCCTTGTGTTGGACGAGCCAAACCCGCCGACGACGATGACCAGGTCGCAGCGAGATTTGCACAGCTCGACCGCGGCGTTCTGGCGGTCTTGCGTCGCTCGGCAGACGGTAGGCTGAAAGCGAAGCCTCTGGTCAAGCTCCCCGCCAAACCGCTCGACAAACGCACCGGAGAGAATCTCGCGGACTTGCAGCGTATCGTTGTACAGCATCGTGGTCTGGCTGACCTGGGCTAGCTTTTCAAAGGGCGAAATGTCCTGGGCGTTGGTGGCGTGGCGGGGGAATGTTTTTTGAAATTGGCTTGCGAAATCGTCGTCGCAGTTGGCTAACATCTTGGCGAAGCTTCGCACCTGATCGAGATTTTCGACCACCAGATACTGCCCACCCGCCGCAGCCAATCGGGTTTTCGTAACGACGGTTTCGTCGTGCATCGCCCTGCCGAAGATAAGCACGCCAAACCCCTCGCGAGCCTCTTGAGTGCTCCATTGCCACAGCCTGATCACGTCGCCGCAGGAGCAGTCGATGGTACGGCAGCCTATTTTCGCCAGCTTGCGTTCGATGGGCAGGGCCAGGCCAAACGCGGGGATAATAGCCACGTCGCCCGGGCCTACGTGTTGCTCGACGTCGTCGCATTGTGCGCGAGAGAGTATCGCACAGCCACGGTTGCGGAAGTAGTTGTTGACCCACGGATTGTGGATAATCTCGCCGAGCAGAATTATCTCGCCACCGCTGTCGGCGCAGGTCTTGGCGTGGTCGCCCATCGCCTTGCCAGCCATGGCCAGGGCTCGTTTTACGCCGCTGCAGAATCCGAACACGCTCGGCAGGACGAGTTGGCCATTCGGCAGTAGCCAAGTTCCAGCCGGGCCGAATTGACCAGCCAGGAGGCGATCGACTACCGCCGATCCGAACGGCTCGAGCGGGCTGGTGGAACTTGTGGAATTTTCAGAGTTCAAGAAAATCGTTCTCCTGTAATGAAACCGTTTCCAGCAATTTCTTAGCTAGCGTTTCGCCGGTCTCTTTAGCGGTGCGAGCTTTGGCGGAGACTGTTTTCATATCGGTTCCGTCGGGCTTGGCGAGCATCGCGTCGCCCGCCCAGCCTGTGTCCGCGGGGCGGATGTAGGCTGCGATGCAACTATGACAGCCTGCATGGAGCATTCGCAGGAAGGCCCGCTCAGCTTGGAGCGATTCGCGCGTGGCCTGGTCGTTCAGCGGGGCTAGCAGCTTTATAACTTCCGCATTGTCAGCCTGGGTCTGGATAGCCAGGGTTCCCTGACCAGCTGCGGGTATGAAAGTTTCCGCCGGCAGTGGATGGATATTCCCGGCGAATCGCCCAGCCAGGCCGCTGCGGAGGAGCCCCGCCCAGGCCAGGATTGTCGCGTCCAGTTCAGGCTTTGGTCCTAGGACTTTGCCCAGCCTGGTCTCGACATTGCCCCGTAGCGGGACTATTTTCAGATCATCGCGCAGGCGTCGCAGCAGGGCTGATCGTCGCAGGCTTCCCGTGCCAACAGTCGCGCCGCTCGGCAGGTTGTCCAGGCCTGGGTGGGTAGTAACCAGCGCGTCGCACGGGTCGTGTCGCGCGGGTGTCGCAGCGATTATCAGCCCGGGCGGATCCTCAGCCGGCAAGTCCTTAGCGGAGTGAACTGCCAGGTCAACCAGGCCCGCGTCCAGTGCCTCTTCCAGCTCAGCGGTGAAAAGTCCCTTGCCGCCAACCTCCGCCAAAGGCCCGCCCTGGCGGTCGCCGCGCGTGGAAAACGACACCAGCTCGAGCTCCAAGCCAGGCCAGACTGCGCGCATCAAATCGGCGACGCACTTGCTCTGTGCCCTGGCCAGGCCACTTCGGCGGGTGCCTATTTTAAGTATTTTTTTGGCCATTGAAATTGGACCCGCTCCTGATTGGACGCTCTCAAAGTCCTTTGCTCATTGCCTCAGCCAGGCTGACAGTCTTGTCGTCCGTTTTGGGTACCAGGGCGAAGCGAATTCGCCCCGCTGCGATAGCTTCGTCTCGCAAGGCTCGCTGCTCGTCGGTGTCGCGAGGCATTTTGTAGGCCCGTTGCAACAGGTTCCAGGCAGCCTCCATGTCGAGTTTTTCCACGGGCATACATTCTTCCGCCAGGATAGCAAGAGCGT
>JAOZNE010000049.1:0-11142 GCA_029933955.1 Phycisphaerae bacterium | reverse complement strand
GTCGGCGGGCAGCTCAAGACTTTTTCGTATGACAATATCGTAGCCCTCAATGCCGACCCGATCGAGAAAAAGCCTCTGTTCCATTTTCTGCCCGGCACGACGAGCTTGTCGCTGGCCACGGCGGGTTGCAATTTTCGTTGCAGCTTCTGTCAGAATTGGCAGATATCGCAACTGTCCAGAGACAACAATCCCAGCTCGCCCAGGCCAGGTAAGGCTATCAGCCCCGACGAAATCGTCGACCTGGCCTTGGCTCAGGGTTGTGAATCGATTAGTTATACCTATACCGAGCCTACGATTTTTTTCGAGCTGGCCTACGACACCGCCAGGCTCGCCCGCCAGGGGGGGCTGAGGAACTGTTTTGTGTCCAACGGTTTTCTGACGAGCCGGGCCATCGAAGCCATCGCTCCGTACCTCGACGCGATAAATGTGGACCTCAAAGCCTTCCGCGACGAGACGTATCGCAAGGTTTTTTCGGGCAGGCTTGCTCCGGTGCTGTTGGCTTTGGGCGAGTTGCAGCGGGCGGGGGTTTGGCTGGAGGTTACCACGCTGGTCGTGCCGGGGATGAACGATTCCCAGGCCGAGCTGCGGGACATCGCGGAGTTTATCGCTGCCGAGCTCGGCCCGGCGGTGCCTTGGCATGTGAGCAGGTTTCATGGCGACTACAAAATGGCTGAGAATTGCTCGACCCCAATTGAGACGTTGGAACTGGCATGCGGGCTGGGAGCCGAAGCTGGGCTGAAATATGTTTATTGCGGCAACGCGCCGGGCTTGGGGGACGAGCGGACCCGTTGTCCGGGTTGCGGCGAGGTGTTGATAGACAGGCTTGGCTTTGTGGTAAAGTCTGTCAACCTGTGCGACGGCAAGTGTCCAGAATGCGACTTGGCTATCGAGGGTGTTTGGCAGTAGCGAGAATCGCTGGCGATGGGATTCACACTCGTGTTATTTCCGCAAAGACAGGAATGATAAAGAAAAGAAAAACAGAAAAAGAAAAATTTACCGCGAAAGGACGCATGGAACGCAAAGAGAAAAATAAGTAGAAAAGAAAAAATATGGGCGGAACACCTATGTGAAAATGTAGGTCATGCGACTTGTTGCATGGCAAAAAAAGAAAGAAAAAACATGGGCAAGATGCCCAAGCCACGGCTGTGTTATATAATAGATGGAATCTGAGATGAGTTCTAAAAAAAATCTTCGTGAGGAAATGCGGGCTAAGCTGGCGGGTATGTCGTTGGGAGACGTTGCCGTTGCCAGTGCGGCTGCGGCCAGGCTGCTTGCCGGGTTGGAAGAGTTTGTTCGGGCTGAGGTGGTTATGTTGTATCTGAGCGTGGCGGGGGAGATAGACTGCCTGCCTTTGGCCCGGGAGGCCTGGCAGGGGGGCAAGGCGGTGCTGGCTCCTACGGCGTGCGACAATTGTCGCAACATGAGGCCTATTCTCTGCCGGCCTGGGGATGCGGAAATGTTCGATATATCCCATGGCTTGCGGCAGCCTGCCCGGCGCGAACTGGAGATGGAAATCCAAGGCATCGACCTGGTGGTCGTGCCGGCGATGGCGTTCGACCGGGCGGGCAATCGCCTGGGCAGGGGGGGCGGCTTCTATGATCGCTTCCTGGCCCGGCCTGGCTTGGGGGCAATCAAAATAGGCCTGGCATTTGACGCCCAAATAGTCGATACCATACCGGTCGGCCCGCACGATCTGCCGGTCGATATCATCGTAACGGACAAGGAGATTATTCGATGAAGATGTACACCAACACTGCCCGAGGCAAAAAACACTCAGCCAGGTACCGGGTCTTCGCCTTGGGTTTGCTCGTAGCAGCAGCGTTGCTCTGGGCGTTTTGGCCCGGCGGGGATTCGGAGCAAACGGAACCCCAAGACGAGCTGCAAGTCGAGCTACAAAACGAGAGGCAACAACCCCTCGCCCAATCGCTCAGGCCCGGCAGCGTCGCTACGCCAGCCAAGATTACCGCCAAAAAGCCCCCGTCCAAGCCCGTGAAAATCGCCCGTCAAGCCAGCGGAGCTGCGATAGGCCCATCTGGCATGACCGAGGCATTAGCCCGGCAGATAGGCCCGTCGCCAATCACCGTCCGAAAAATCCCCAAGGCCCAGGCAATGCAAAATTTCGAGCGGGGCATGGAGTTTTTTTCTGCCAACAAGGACTTGCTCCGGGCCAGGGAGCTGTTGAACTCAGCCTATGTTTCCGGCACCTTGGCTGACACGCAGGCTGGCCGAGCGAGAAAAGCTCTGGAGAATATCGCTGATAGAACCGTCCTGGCCGCGGACCCGTACGTCAATCCGAAAGACCCGTACATGATGAGCTACACCTTTGCTCCGGGCGACATGCTCAACAGCCGATGGCGAAGCGGCAAGCTGCTACGGCTGGGCGTCATTGCCAAGTGCGACCTGAACGTTCCTGCGGATATTCTGCTGCGGGTCAACGGCCTGGCCAGCGCCAGGGCTTTCCGGGCGGGGAGAAGTTACAAACTGCTCAAAGGCCCGTTTCATCTGATGGTGTACAAGGACAAATTCGTCGCGGATATTTATCTGCAAGACCTGTTCGTCCGGCGGATACCAATTGGCATCGGCGCCCCTGAGACGCCTACGCCCGTGGGTTATTTTCGCCTGGCTTCGGGGGGCAAGACGATAAACTCGCCGTACAACGCACCAGCGGAGGCTGGCGGGACAAGTCGTACGCTGCTGCCCGGGCAGGAGGGATATCCGCTGGACAGGCAAGGCCACAATATGAAAATCGAGGGCATCGCCCAGCTTGGTACGAATATTTTGGTCAGCCAATCCTACGCTATCCACGGCACGAATGAGCCTGACAGCATCGGCACCGCTGCCAGCCGAGGGTGCCTCAGAGCGGGCGACCAAGACATCCGCCTGCTGTTCGGCATACTCCAAACCTACGCCAACCCAAACAATCCCCGAGTTACCTGGAAACGATGGAGCACCGTGACGGTGGAATAGGCAAGTAGGGAATAGGCAATAGGGTTGCTGGTTTGGTGTGGCCCGATATATCGGGGCCTGTCGCTTGTCTTTTATTTTGACAGGGCTTCGTATCGTTTCTTGGCAATCTTGTATTGTTTGTAGGCTCTTTGTGCTGCTGGCGTGTCGCCTTTGCCGGCAGCCATCAGCTGCGTCAACTTGTTGTACGCAGCTATATATTCCTGGTAAGCCTTCTTAGCTCCGGCTTTATTGTCTCTCTCTTTACCGTCGTCGTGATCTTTATCATCGTTATCGTCGTCATGATCTTTATCTTTATCTCGGCGGTTGCCTTTGCCGGTGCGTTTGGCTTCGAGCGACTTGTATTCCTTCGATTGCAGCAGGCTGTGGATGACTGTCCTTCGCATTGCCCTGCTCTTTTCAAGGTGGCGTGTCCAATAGTTGCTCTCCGCGGGCCTGGGTTCTCTGCCGAGTATTGACTGGTAGGCATCTCGGACGAATTGGCGGGAGGTTGTGTTTCTTCGCGTATATGCGGGGCAGCCGAAGATGGCGTAGATGATGTTGGCGCGTCGGCTGCGGGATAGTCCGCGGAGCCAGGTTTTCACTTCCCGGCTGTTCGGGTCGTGGTGAAGAATGCTATGGGAGAGGCTGATCACGAATTTTCTATCGCCGGCAAGGGGCAGCCCCAGCGCGTTGGAGAAATTTTTGCCGTCATCGTCATCATCATGGCCATGGCCTGAACCTGTGCTGTTGCTGGTTGGCGTCTTGGGTTTTCCCACATTCATACCGATTACATGTGCTACCAACTTCCAGCCTTTGATTGTTTGGCGGTATACGTTGTATTGCTCGTTGGGGTTGATATATGCGGCGAATTCCCAGTATCGGATTCTCTGGCGGTCGTCCTCTTCGGTGGAGTAGTGGGCGAATTTTTTGCTCCGCCCGCCCCAGCGGCTGTATTGGTTAATGTCCATCCATCGGCTATTTGCCATTGCCATTTCACGATACCGCGGGATCCCCGCAAACGGCTTGTCCGCAGTGCCAATCACGAACAGCTCGGGTTTATCTGTCGCAATACCCGTGGTAAATTTCAAAGCCATCGGGGCGCCAAGCGGCGCGGTCAGCTTGACGACCTGGCCCTTGCGGCGGATACGGAAGATTTTTACGCCATCGACTATTTCGGTTTTTTTACGGCTCCAGCGGAAGCGCAACGGGAACGGACGAGGCACATAGCCGACCCCGCTGGCGGTAATCACGCGAAGCTCGAGTGTATAGACCCTGTTGAAAACAATCTTCGTGGGATAGGTAAATTCCGCCCGATTAGAGGCAACGGTTACGAATTTCTCGGGCACCCTTGGCCCGGTCCACAAACGCAGCATTACCTGCTTGGCGTTTTTGAAAACCCTGCTGTAGGATTTACTGCGAATAGTCAGCTTGCCATCCTCAGCTGCGATTTCGTGGATAATGCGTTGCGAGCGTTGCCCGGAATCCGTATCGTTGAGGCTTACCGCGAAGATGCCTCCTTTTATAAATTTCATAGGCTCGTCGTCAATATCCCCGCCGCCTGAACCCAGGCTGCCCAGCTTCTGCTTGAGCTTTCTGATTTCCGCGTCGAATCGCCACGAGCCTTTGTATAGCGCGTAATACTTCATCACCTGCGTATGCTGGGTAGCCAGGCCCAGCAGTTCCCCCGCTCGCTGCAGGCTCGCCGCAGAGGCCCTTGCAGACATCATCCCCTTGGCCTGGTTCAGATAGCGTCGCATCGTCCGATTGTCGGCTGCGTAGTTGGCTGCAACCTGGGCGGCGAAGTTTTTGAAGCTGTCTAATACTTGCTTGGCGGCGTCGATATCTCGGATAATAGGATGTCGCTGCGGCGCCAGAGCGTTTTGGACAAGACGAATCTTCTTCTCGGCCTGGTTGATAACTTCCCCGACCAACTTTGAAAGTAGTCTTGTTTTCGCCCCGACATCATGCAGCTGTTTCAGAATTTCGTCACATCTTTTGAGGATAGGCACATGTCTTTTGTCTTTTGCTTCAGCCTGGCTTGCGTCGTCAATGGCATCTTCCATGCCTTTGATAATTTCAGCGTATTGGTTCGGATATCGACGATTGCCTTCGAAGGGTGCCTTGTCGAGACGATAGGCTTTTATCGTGGCTGGCCTGAGAACATTCCGATAACTGGCAGCCCGGCCGTTCAGCCGTCGCATGATGGTGCGATTGCGAGAGATCATTTGGCTGAAAACAGCTTGCTTGTCGCTCCGCAGAAGAGCTATCACAATGTTCGGCGGCGTTTCCGGGTCGTCCCGTGTTTTCTTGGCGTAGCGAGATGCAAGGGTCATCGCGTTGGAAAGCAAACTCTGTGCCTGGCCTAGAAGACTTTTCTCGCGCTCGAAGTCCAGCCTCATATCTACCTGTACCCCGAGCATCGCCGAGAGGTGCAGATGGAATCTTTTCAGATGTCTCAGCACGAGTTTGTTTTCTTGAGTAAAACCGCTGTACCAGCGTGTCGGGCTGTATTTGAAGTCAATCTCATCCGTTCCGAATCCGAGCAGGACTGTTTGGGCGTCAAAGGGTTTGTAGGCATTTTCGAGGGCAATTAGAGCATCCACACGCCGGGCCAATAAAGAGTCGTTAGCACTGATTCGCCTGTTGATGTCGCTTTGCAAAGCCGCCAGGCCCTTTTTATAAGCATCCACACAATCTTCATAACAATCAGAAACTATCGCCATGCCGTCAAGAGGGTCCGCAGCTGATTGACTGATAGCTCCTCCAACCAGCCCATGCGAATAATTTGGATTAGGCTGATTTAATATCCCCCTGAGATAAGCTCTTGCCCCAGGGTCTTTGCCTGCCTTGTTGCATATCGAATCCATCTCCCTGCGAATTTGCTCCTGCCACTTCCAGGTGTCTTGAGGCAGAATTTTTTCGAGAGGCGTCTCCTGCAGCTTTTCAAGTTTTTCCACATAGCTCCGCAGGGATTTTATATTGCTGATAGCCTCCTGCCTACGCCGAGTTTTTTCGTCTTCTATTATCTTGTTGAAAGTTCTCAAGGCTTTGTCGATTCTTATGCGTTCGGCATGAAGCCGTTTTTTTTGAGAATCGGTCAACTCCCCATTGAAGCCCATTTTATAATAGCTGTTTTTGACGGCTGATACCCTGCCACCAAATGCCCTCACCTTTCCGTGCCAATTATTTACAGCCCGCCTGGCTTCCATCTGGTCTACTGCGCCGGCGAAGATTAATCCCATGAGCGTCTTATAGTCTCTGACAAATGTATTAAACGCCCCTAACGGAAGGGGTACGATTGCGAATGATTTTTTTTCGCTTACATTTTTTGCCCGCGTTGCCGCTTGGCTGGCAGTGTCAATATCCGCATCGGCGTTCTGGAGAATCTGGCCATCGTGCTCGAGGGACGACTTTCTGTTTTCCGCAGCGAGTTTGCTCAAATGATCTCTATATGTCCGGTCGGACTGATACTTCTTGATTAGCTTGCGGGTTGGTTTTACATTCGCGCGTTTGAACGCACGGAGTATGTTTTTATAGTTACGCCTCCGATTAAAAATCTTGATATTGATGTTTGAAAGTTTGTGTCGCATAGCCAACTGCAAGGCTTCCCGGGCCTCCAGGGCGGCCTTCTCTTTATTGGCGACACTCGCAAAGGCGTTAATGCAGGCGTCTTTGAACTTCTTTTTGTAGTCGTCTCTATTCCCTTCCCCCTTGCCATATATTTTTATTCTGCCAATACCATTCTCGTGACTCTGCCACCAAAGACCAAACGCCTGGAGCCGTCCGGCTGTTTCCATTTCATATAGCCCCTTGCCCTGCCGCCAATCTTTGACGCGCGCAATGAGGAACTTGTTAAATAAATCCTTGTCTCTCTTATCCGCCCATTTTTGCACGCTATCCCAAACATATTTATCGAAATCCCATGCAGCGGTCAGGAGTTTCATAGCCGGGCCACCAATTGCATTTTCGAGGAGTTTTGTCAACACCTTCTCAGCTAGATAATTGTTTGCCTTCTTGGTTTCGCCATAGGCGAGATGATTAAGCACCTGGATATAATCCACAACATCCAGTTTGGTATCGACTATGTCGGATATCTCGTCCTGAAGCTGTTGTTTCAGTTCATCCTCGATGTACTTGCGTTCATTGGGGTCTTTGATTCCCGAGTATTCGAGCATATCGCTGAAGGTTTTGATCGACTTTGGCCTGCCCGCAGCTTGTGTGTTGCACGCACAGCTGGCGAGGATGGCGACGATAATGATTGCGAGAATGCTGCAGGGTACGATTCGCTTGATAGAGTTGGTCATAGCTGGCCTCGAATAAGAGAAGACGAATGTTACGATGCGTCATTCCGAAAGGCAAAGATATAAAATCACGCATGCCGATTGGCTTGCATTGTATCGAAAAAAACTACAAAGAGCAAAGGCGCTGTCCCAATTTGCAAAAGTTTAGATAGCAAGTCTCCTTTCCTGTTTATAGCTATGCGAAAAATAATAGACTACGATTACACCGGAAGGAGGCTTGCTTCGTAGTTTTACGGAGGGGAGTACGGCGTTGGGTGGCATGGCTACATGCTACTTTTCGTCATCATCTTCGTCGTTTTCGTCGACAGTTTCGCTGATGTATTGGCCTGGCTGGGGTTTGGCAGAGCCTTCTTCGTTTAGATTTTTATCATCGTCGTTATCTAAAAAATCGTCGTTTAAAAAATCTTCATTATCTAATAAATCTTCGTCATCAAAATCTTCATTGGGGGTTTTGTTTTCCTGGTTGGCTTGATTTTTTTCCGCTTGTTCGCGTGCTTTGGTCTGGCGGGTTTTGGCTTGGGCTAGTTCCGCTTCCAGCTGTTCTATCGTCGGCGGGTTTGGGTTCAGCTCGATTCGAATGTCCCCCACGCCGTCGTCCTGGAAGGCTTGGACCGCTCGCATTTTCATCAGTTCCAGCATGGCTAGGAATAAGCCTATGATTTCGGCCCGCTTGCCCTTGCCCTCGAAAATTTGGCCAAACATCAAAGGCCCGTCGCGCTGGAGCCTGTCCAGCAGGTCTTCCCGGTAGAGTTCCAGCGGCGTGTCGTCGTGGATAACCTCGTGCTGGCCTGGCCCCTGGCCTATGGATTCCATTACGTTGCGGAACGCGTCGAAGAGGTCCCATATCTGCACGTCTTCCAGGTCGCGGTCTTTTTCCCCCTCATCCGCTTCGAGCTTGCCGGGCTTGCGGGGGAACTTCAGCGACTGCACATCCGCAGCCCGCTGAAGGTCGCCCGCTGCGTCTTTGAAGGCTTTGTACTGCAACAGCTGACGGATGAGGTCAGCTCGGGGGTCTATCTCCAGCCCTTCCTCTTCGCCCTCGATAGCTTCGGGAGCAGGCAGCAGAATTCGCGTCTTTATTTCCATCAGCGTTGCAGCGAGCACCAGAAACTCCCCGGAAATGTTCGGGTCGAGCTTGCTGAGCATCTCAACATAGCTGACATATTGCTCGGTTATCCGGGCGATGGGGATATCGTGAATGTCCACCTCCTCCCGCCGAATGAGATACAGCAGCAGGTCGAGAGGCCCATTGTAAATATCCAGATTGACGCGGTATTCATCCACGGAAATCTCCGCAGGTCGTGATAATTCCCGCAGCATCGCGGACACGGGCCATTGTTGCTTCTGCTGCTTGGCGGGCCTTTTTGCCGCCCTCGCGCAGAATGTCTCGCACGGTGTCAGGCTGTTTTTCCAGCTCGGCGTAACGTTCGCGAGCTTCGGCGAAAAGTTCGTTGACCAGTTCAGCCAGGCGTGTTTTGGCGTGGCCATACCCGTAGCCGCCTGCGCGATATTTTTCGGCAATTTCCGCGACTTCATCTTCGCTTGCCAGTAGTTTCAGCAGGGCCAGGACGTTGCAGCCCTCTGGGTCTTTCGGGTCTTCCAGCGGCGTGGAATCTGTTACGATTCGCCCGCATCGTTTTTTGGTTTGCTTTGGCGTCTGGAATATTTCGATGGTGTTGTCATAGCTTTTGGACATCTTTTGGCCATCGATTCCGGGCACGACTGCCACCTCTGGCACGATGTATGCTTCGGGCAGCGTGAGGATTTCCCCGCCGAATTCCCGATTGAACTTGCCCGCCAGGTCGCGCGTCATTTCCAGGTGTTGCTTCTGATCCTGCCCGACCGGCACGAGGTTCGCGTCGTATATAAGGATGTCCGCAGCCTGGAGAACCGGGTAGTCGAACAGGCCCATGTTGGCAGTGAGGCCTCGGGCGGTCTTGTCTTTGTAGCTGGTAGCCTTCTCCATCAGGCTCACCGGACAGACGCAATTCAGGAACCAGCACAGCTCCGTCACCTGCGGCACGTCGGACTGGGCGAAGAAGACGCTTTTTTCCGGGTCTACCCCCAGGGCCAGGTACGCCCTGGCCAGGTGCATGGTGATATTTTGCAGCTCGTCCTTGTCACGCAGGCTGGTCATCGCGTGGTAGTTGGCGATAAAGTAGAAACACTCATGCCCGTTGGTCTGGAGCTTGAGATATTGACGGATGGCTCCGAAATAGTTGCCAATATGAAGCCTGCCCGAAGGTTGTATGCCTGATAGTACTCTCATCGTCCTGAAAATGTAGACGCAAAAGCCCGTCGTGTCAAGGCTGGCCCGGTTCGTGAACTAATCCGAAATCTGCAATCCGAAATCCGCAATAAGTTTCACTCGGTTTGGCGTGGCGGGGTTTGACTGATGGCTTTGCGGATTTCCGCTGCTATTTCGTATGGGCGCGAGATATTCACCCAAGGCCCAGCGACGAGACAGCCTGGCTGGGGTGGGAAGTTTTTGGCTGGGGCTGATTTTTTTGCCGGGCCTAGAAAAACCAGACTGCCCAGGCACAGCGGGCGTTCCAGCGGGCTATGCGTTATAGAGATATGGGCAATGTCGCCAAGATTGCACGTTGAGGTGTCCATGCGAACCAGGCCTTGGATGTGCAGCACCCGGCGGTTGGTCAGGACATATAAACAACCAAGCCAACGCAGGGCGGCAGCTGCTATCTGAAGCCCCGCAGCTATCGCACAGCCCAGCAGAACCATCTGCCTGGCAGACTGGGACATAGGCCCGGTGAAAATCTCCGCCAACGTCAGCCCGACAAGCCCAGCGGCACAGAGCAGCAACACAGGCCAGGAACGCAACAACACGAACGCGCCGTTTGGCTTGACGGTCAGGATGATTATCTCGCCGTCCTGCAAAACAGCATCCGCAGCAGACCTGGCTGGTATAGCCCCGGCGGTAGCTCCGTCGAGAGGGTTCGCGACAGCACCTCGCAAGGCCTGGGATGTAGCATAGCCGCCCTCGGCTGTGGTTTTTTTATGTAGCACAGCCGCCCTCGGCTGTGCTTTTTTCCAACCTTTCACGGCCGGGGCGACAGTGCTGCATTTTTTGTGATGGGTCATATTTTTATATAACTTGCGTATCATAATCACAGTCCACAAGTGGTCATCGGTAATTTTGTCGATGGAAGTTTGGTGAGAAATTGCTACCATGGTATGAAACGGTGCCACAGTCGCAAGATATTTTCTTTATTTGTACGCCAGGTGCGCGACGAGATATGTCTTTACGGGATAAACAATCTGACGAATCCGCCCTGGCTGGGCCTGGCCTGGCTGGGGGGCGATACGCGCTGGACGAGGACGTTCAGCTGATGTTGCGATTCCAGGCGGGCGACGCTGCTGCCTTTGATGAGCTGGTCGAGCGGAACCTCGCCGGCGTGCATGGGCTGGCGTACAAGTTCCTCGGCGACGCTACGCTGGTGGAGGACGTCGCGCAGGAGGCCTTTCTGCGGGTGTTTCGCAACGCCAAAACGTATCAGCCTCGCGCGAAGTTTACGACCTGGCTGTATCGGATAGTGGCGAACCTTTGTTTTAATGTGTCGCGGTCGCACAAGCGTCGCAAAGCGGTTTCGCTCGAAGCCCTGGGCCATGACGACGCGTCGCTCGATTGGCCTGACCATCGCGGGGAACCCCCAGCTGAGCGTCTTGACCGGGCGGAGTTAGCCCAGCATGTCGCCCGGGCTATTGGCGAGTTGCCCGACCAGCAGCGCATGGCGATTGTTTTGCACCAGTACGAGCACAACAGCTACGCCGAGATAGCCCAGACGATGGGCACCACAGCCCCAGCGGTCAAAAGTTTGTTAAGCCGAGGCCGAGCCAAACTACGCGACCGCCTGGCGAAATATATGAGCGAATGATC
>JAOZNE010000250.1:0-2904 GCA_029933955.1 Phycisphaerae bacterium | reverse complement strand
ATTGGTATTGCAACCAAGAGCAGGATTGAAATTTTCGCCGATTTATGGTAAAATCGTGGCGAAATTGGCCACAGTCTGCTGCTGTCTTTCGCTGCTGGGGCAGGAATTTTAATTAAGTTCCACAAGTATGCCGATATAACTGTTTATCTCGGACGGTTTTTTTCTGCTGGGGCAAAATAGGCCGTAACTTTGTCGACAGTCGTGGGTTAAAAATCACAAAGCCCCGCAGCCGACGGGGACGGAGTCTGTTCAGGCCAGGATATCCCACCACTGAATACTGACCCAGCACTTATTTGAAGCATCTTGCCGCGGTCAGTTGAAACAAAGAGACCTACAACACATTAACTTTCCCCAAATAAGTGCTGGGCTTCCAATGGTCGACATCCAAAAAATCCAGGCTGAGATTGTCGAGCGACTCAAGCCGCTCAAGCCGGAGAAGATTACTTTTACAAAGTGGATATATTGACGAATGGCAAGGTGCTTTATGCCGAATAAAACCGCTGTGAAAGAATGGCTTGTCAAAGCGTATCACGACTTAAGCTCCGCTCAGGTTCTGTATGAACATCAGTAAAAGCAATCAAATCGTCCTGAGAAAAATTCTCAAAGAAATATCGGTCATCAACGAGCTGACTAATACTACTTCGCGATGTAGTACTAATGAGGCAGACAAATTATGGCTACGATCCAGCTACCGCAAGACTTCAAAGATTTTTTGAGATTACTAAACTCAAGCGAAGTCGAGTATTTGGTAATCGGTGGCTATGCCGTAAGCTATCACGGCTACCCTCGCAGCACGGGCGACATAGATATCTGGGTGGCGATTCATCCGAAAAATGCGGAAAAAATCGTTGAAGTCCTGAAGGAGTTCGGTTTTGCCGGGCAGGAATTGTCAGCTGATTTGTTTCTCGAAAAAAACCAAATTATCCGCATGGGCTTGCCACCTATCCGAATCGAGATATTGACATCGATTTCGGGGGTGGAGTTTGGCGACTGTTATGATTCACGCATAACTGATATCGTTGATGGCATTGAGGTAAACCTTATAAATTTGGAAAATCTCAAGAAGAACAAAAAGGCTGCTGGGCGACATAAAGACTTAAATGACATGGAAAGTTTATGATAAAAATGGCCTGCACCCTGGATAAAAACGCGTTTTCGATTGGGTCTTTGCACGGAGAATCTGACGAGAAAAGTTTCTGGAAGTCGCAATCGCCCGCTCAGCGTCTTGAAGCACTGGAACTAATGAGGCAGATAAATTATGGCTACGCTTCAACTACCGCAAGACTTCAAAGATTTTTTGAAATTACTAAACTCAAGTAAAGTCGAGTATCTGGTAATCCACAGCTCGCCTCTTTGCTGAATCCTGACTCCTGCTTTTAATAACTCTAACTTGAATAGGTGAAAAATGATCAAAACGTTACTGGAAAAAATCGCGTCTAACAAAGCTTTGATTGGGGTTGTTGGCCTGGGCTATGTAGGCCTGCCACTGGTCCGCGAGTTCACCCGAGGCGGAGCAAAGGTGCTGGGCTTCGACGTGGACGACAAGAAAATAAAGGCCCTGGCAGCGGGCCGAAGCTACATCGAACATATCCCCTCCAAGGTCGTAAAAGACATGGTCAAAACAGGCCTGTTCTCCGCGACGACCGATTTCCGCCAGCTCGCCAAGCCCGACTGCATCCTTATATGCGTGCCAACGCCGCTTAGCAAAATGCGCGAGCCAGACCTCAAATATGTCGAAGCCACCGCACGGGCGATATCCAAAGTGCTCCGCAAAGACCAGCTCATCGTGCTGGAATCCACGACCTATCCGGGCACGACCCGCGAGGTAATGTTGCCCATCCTCGAAGAGTCAGGCCTGAAGGTCGGCAAGGATTTTTACCTGGCCTTTAGCCCAGAGCGCGAAGACCCAGGCCGAAAAGATTACTCGACCAAAACCATCCCAAAAGTCGTCGGCGGGTTCGACAAAAACTCCCTCGCCGCATCCGTAGCCTGCTATGAATTGGCCATCGACACCGTCGTGCCGGTCAGCTCTTGCGAGGCAGCCGAGGCTTGCAAGATTCTCGAAAACACTTACCGCTGCGTGAACATCGCGTTGGTGAACGAGCTGAAGGTTCTCTTCGACCGCATGGACATCGATGTGTGGGAGGTCATCCGGGCCGCAGCTACCAAGCCGTTCGGGTTCACCGCCTTTTACCCCGGGCCGGGCCTGGGCGGACACTGCATACCGATCGACCCGTTCTACCTTTCATGGAAAGCCCGCGAGTATGGCATGTCCACGCGGTTCATCGAATTGGCTGGCGAGGTAAACGTCTCCATGCCGGAGTTCGTCATCCACAAAACCATGGAAGCCCTCAACGAAAAACGCAAAGCGATGAAAGGCTCGAAGATTCTCGTGCTGGGCCTGGCTTACAAAAAAGACATCGACGACGACCGCGAAAGCCCATCGTATGAGCTTATCGAGATGCTCACGGAGAAGGGCGCCAAGGTCGACTACAACGACCCGCACTGCCCAGTCATCCGCAAGAATCGCGAGTTCCCGCACTTAGCTGGGATAAAGTCCAAAAAACTCTCGCCCGCAATGCTCGCCAGATACGACGCGGTCCTCATCAGCACCGACCATAGCAGCTACGACTACCAAGCCATCGTAGACTCAGCCAAGCTGGTCATCGACACCCGCAACGCGACCAAATCCGTCCGACGAGGCAAGAGCAAAATCGTCAAAGCCTAGCCAACAGCCTAGCCCAGCACTTATTTGCGAAAATCCGTCATGTCATCAATACTGCTTCAATTCTTCGCAAATAAGTGCTGGGCTGGGAAGGCCGCAACCATCCGTGGTTCACATTTTTACTGACTTCTGAATACTGTCTCCTGACTCCTGACAAAAGTGGTAGAAAGGTATTGAAA
>JAOZNE010000249.1:0-2920 GCA_029933955.1 Phycisphaerae bacterium | reverse complement strand
ATATTTCATAATTAAATATTCAAACCGACCGGTTTGAGTAGCTGGTTGATTGGTTGACTGGTTGAAAACAAAAACGGCAAACTACGGCACCCAGCTATGCCCCCCCCGGTGTCATTCCTGCTCCCCGATTGGGTCGAGGACAAGCTTCGCGGGAATGACACAAAAAGAAAAGAAAAAGAAAAAACATGAGCAAGATGCCCATGCCACGAAAGAACCAAGCCTCCATTCTCGCCATTCGTTTTTTGCTGTTTTCGCTTTTACTGACAACTGACAACTGATTACTTTTTCAAAAAATCTGTGCAATCTGTTTTTCAGTCCGTGAAATCCATGGATTCTTGATAGTGATTAGCGAGTGTGGAATCGAGGGGCCTGGTTATGGTTATCTGCGGGGCGCAGGCCATGGATTTCCAGTTGGCGCAGCGGGCTTTCGGGTTGGCAGGTTTGGCTTGACAGATAAATAGCTTCGATAACCGCGTGCGTCATGAGGTTTTCCATAGCTGAGCATTGGCACGAATCCGCCTCGCTGGCTACGGCGTCGATAAAACTTTCGACCTGCCGGGCAGCGATGTCCTGGGCTCGCACCTCAGGCTGAATGTGATCCAGCACGTCGCCGTTGGGGTTTCGCAAAGTGCACGACTCGCCCGAAGCTACCAGCGAGCCGTCCTGGCCTCGCAGCGCGAGCATTTCGCTGACAGGCCCGGATATCCGCGAGACCGAAACCGTAGCGATCGCGTCGTATTTATAGCGGAGCAAAGCCGAGGCTGTATCGTCCGTGTCGTGAGGCCCACATGCCCGACCCGTCTCGGCCAGGGCGTCGCCGGAAGGCTCGGCGCGGGTGCTCAGGCCATAGACTTCTTCCGGCAGGCCCAGCATCCAGACCAACAAATCGATGGGGTGATAGCCCAGCTCCAGCAAGGCTCCGCCGCCTGCGGAGTGCGCATCAGCCCGCCAACCCAGCTCGCTGCCCCAGTTGAAAAAATATTCCGCTCGGCCTAGGAAAGTTTGCCCCAGCCTGGCTCGCAGTTCGTGCGCCCGCTGATACGTCTCGACAAATCGCCGTTGGGTTCCCACCGCCAATTTCAGCCCGGCATCGGCGAACCGCCGAACCATGGAAGCAGCCTCGCCAAGGTTCCGCCCGAGCGGTGCGTCCTTCCAGACATGAATGCCCAGCGACGCGCAGGTCTCCATTATCTCGACCGCCGCCATCGGAGGCGTAGCCAGGAAAACCGCCGCGGGCCTGGTGCCCATGAGCAACTGACGATTGTCCGTATAATGTGGTGCATCGATATCACGACCAAGGAGCTGGGCCCGCTGAGCGTCGCGGTCAGCTATGCCCACGACGCGCACGGCGGGGCAACGGGCCAGGGCGCCGAGCATGTGTCCCGCCAGAGGCCCGAGACCTATCATGGCTACGGGTATTTTTTCGCCCGACGGCGAACCGGTTGTCTCGTTGTCCTTCATAACACTCCAGCTAAAAAATCGGCAACCGAGAGCCTAGAGTTAAGCCTGAAATTTGTCAAGGCCAGACGCGTAGCTGTCATTTTCATTGCTTATTTCGGTTCAGACGCTAGAGTATGCCTCTTATGAGTTTGCCAATTGTTTCCATCGTGGGCCGGCCTAACGTCGGCAAGAGTAGTCTGCTGAACTGCCTGGCTGGTCGGCGGATATCCATTGTCGACCCGACCCCCGGCGTAACGCGCGACCGCGTGAGTGTGACGATAGCTCTGGGCGAGGGCGACGACGCCCGCTACGTCGAGCTGATAGACACCGGCGGGATGGGCATCGAAGACGCCGACGACCTGACCGAAGATGTCGAAAGCCAAATCAGTTTTGGCATATCCGACGCGGCTGTGGTTATCTTCGTCGTCGACGCGCGCGAGGGTATCTGCGCCCTGGACCGCCATGTCGCGGAAAAACTCCGCCGACAAAACAAGCCCGTGATTCTCCTGGCCAATAAAATCGACACCCCCACCGTCCGCTCGGAACTGGGCGAGCTGAACCGCCTGGGCTTCGGCGAGCCTTTGGATATCAGTGCCAAGCACAATCGCAACATCAACGAGGTGCTAGCCAGGCTGGCGGACACCCTGGCCCATCTGCCGCCCGAGCCTTTGCGCGAGCCTGTGCTGAAGTTGGCTGTCGTGGGCAAGCGCAACGCGGGCAAGAGCACGCTGATAAACGCCCTGGCTGGTGAGCAGCGGGTGATAGTTTCCCAGACCCCCGGCACGACGCGCGACAGCGTGGATGTGATGATAGACCACGCGGGGCAAAAGCTCCTGCTGATAGACACCGCCGGGGTGAAACGAAAGAAGAAAATCGCATCCGACGTCGAATACTACAGCCAGCACCGGGCGCTGCGTTCGGTCCGCCGAGCTGATGTGGTCGCCCTGATGATCGACGCGTCCGAGCCTGTCTCCCAGATCGACAAGAACCTCGCGGGCATAATAGCGGACGAGTTCAAGCCCGTGGTTATCGTGGTCAACAAGTGGGACCTGGCCCGGGACACCAACAACCCGGAAGACTACGCCGATTATTTCGCCAAAACTTTCCCGTCGCTTTCCTACGCTCCCATCGTCATGGCCTCTGCTACCGAAGGGCTGAACTTGCGGGAAACCATAGGCCTGGGCGAGCAACTTTTCCGCCAGGCCCAGACCCGGGTAACCACGGGGCAGCTCAACACGGTAATCGAAGCCATCCTCGACAAACGCGGGCCAAGCCATCGTTCCGGCACGCGCAGGCCCAAGATATATTACGCCTCGCAGGTAGCTGTCGCCCCGCCGACGATAGTCTGTTTCGTCAACGATGTCCGCAGCTTCGACCGAAGCTATCAGCGGTTCCTGGTAAACCAGTTCCGCGAGTACCTCCCCTTCGAGGAAATCCCGATCCGCGTAGTACTCCGCCGAAGTCAAAGTGGCCAGGAGCG
>JAOZNE010000248.1:0-2951 GCA_029933955.1 Phycisphaerae bacterium | reverse complement strand
CTTTGGCGTATTGGTTTTGTAATCTTTTCCCAGTTAACCAGTTAACTAATCAACCAGTCAACAACCCCGCGGTTGGATTGCTGAAAATCGGTCAGTTTGAGTAATTAGTGTTTATTAGTGTCCATTCGTGGTTCTGCTGTTTTTGCTGTTACTGATTACTGCAAACTGATTACTTTACCTTCAATTGTCGCCTATCTTGTTGTCTCGTCGGAGTTCTTCTGCTCGTGTTTTCAGTTGGGCTTTGCTTGGAGGCCTGCGTCTTTGCAGTATGTGCAACGACTCTCGTCGGTCGTGATATGTCCACGGCGCGATCGCGCTAAAGAAATCCACGCCGGGCAGTTCATACAATGGCGGGTCGAGTTTCACGCTGGTTTTGAGTGTCTCATAGCCTTCCTTTCGCAGGACCACTTCGTAGTCGCCATACCAGGTGAAGTCTATCGTTACGGGCGTCCTGCCGACCTCGACGCTCGATACGTACACCACAGCCCCAGCTGGGGAACTTTGGATGGTCCACTCCCGCTCGACGCAACCAGCCAGACTGCAGGCTAACAACACGATGATAACGGTCCTTTTCATGCCCACGTTGTACGTTGATTTTCCCACATTGACAAGCTAAAAAAACTCGCATCAGCCCAGGTGTCGCGAGTATAATGTTCACATGCAGTCTTGTCCGCCACAAACCGCCCGAAGCCACGAGGAACCCTTCGCCCTGCAGTTCAGCATATTCATGCCAAACCGTGTAGGCCAATTCTGCGACCTGCTAGGCTCGCTAAACCAAAACGACATCGACCTGCTGGGCGTCTCGGTGGTGGACTCGACGGACTGGGCGGTGCTTCGCATCATAGGCTCCGACCCGGGGCGCACTCGCGAGGTGCTCCGCAGAGGAAGCCATGACTTTACGGAGTCTGAGGTGTTGCTGGTGGAGTTGGACCAGAGCGAGACGCTTCAGCGGGCCTGTCAGTGTCTGTTGCAGGCTGAGATAAACGTTCACTTCGCATATGCTCTGACTATCCAAAATCACAATCACCCGGTGATAGCTTTGCATGTGGACGACAACACCCTGGCCTGTCAGATACTCACGCGACACGACTTCGCCCTGCTGGGCCAAGAAGACCTCGCCGACCCGGGCAAAGACAACGACAAATAGCTGGTTGACTGGTGGACTGGCTAATCAGCTGACTGAGCAAAAATTACAGAAAATATAATCAGTCCACCAATCAACCAGTCCACTAGCCATTTGTCCCAGGCTGGGGCGTTTCGGACTCGTCCGGAGCCAGGATTGCCCAGGCAGCCTCCGCCGTGAACATAGGCTTGATAAAGTTGGCAAGCTCCTCGTCCGTGTCAGCCTGGCCTGGCGAAGCTTCGTCCGCGAAGAGGGCATCGAGAAAATCGATATCCTCAGCCCAGGCCAATTGCGAAGCGTCGCCGGAGCTGGGCGTATAGCCAGGCTCAGCAATCCGATAAACCAACAGCGTCGATACCACAAGAACCGCCGCAGCCAACGCTACCCAGCGAACCGCGGGGGCTGCGAAAATACGCAACCTCGACCGCCTCGACGCCAGGCCCCGAGCCAGGCTCGCGCGCAGCTGCTCGTCAGAGGCCTCGGGCAACTCGACCGAAAGCCTATCGCCCAGGGCAACTTCGTCGCGATGAAAATCCGCCAGCAACGCCCGCTCGTCGCCCGTCAGCTCCACAGGCTCGCCATCAAGCCAACGCGCGACATTCTCATACTTTTCCATATCACTATTCATTGCTTGCACCAGAAAGTTATCAGTTATCAGCAACAGCAAAAACAGCAGAACCACGAATGACACGGGGGCACCGGTTGTTGGTCATTCCCAGCACTTATTTGTCACGCTTCAAAATAGTTGTTGTCTTAAACAAAGAGACTCACGATATCCTATACTCCTGCAAATAAGTGCTGGGGGTATTTGGGCCTTGGGTATTTTTTCGTTATTCGTCATTGATTTCTCATTCGGATTTCGGAATGCGTCATTTGCTTTTTCCTGTTGTCTATTCCCTATTTGCCTACTCCTCCATATTCGCCCGTAGTTTTTTCAAGCCTCGGTGTACCCGGGCCAGGGCTGTACCCAGGGGACAGCCGAACTGCGTCGCTATTTCCCGGAAGCTCAGTTGACCAAAGTGTCGCAGCAGTATCATTTCGCGCGTCATATCGTCCAGATGGGCTAGTGCCTCGTGCAGCTGCTCGTTGGCTTCGCGCCTCAGCAAGCCCGCGTCGACCGCCAACCCTGGCCCGGGCAACCTGGCTGAGATATCCCCCCTCTCGTCAGGCTTGCCGGATAGGCTCACAGGCTTGGGCCTGGTCTTACTTTTGCGGAAGCGGTCGCGCAGCAGGTTCGCCGCGATCCGGAACAGCCAGGGTTCAAATCGGCCTCGGTGGTCATAGCGTCCAAGCGTGCGAACCAGCCGAAGCGTCAGCTCGCCCAGCAAGTCCTCAGCGTCGTGGGTTTGGCCTGTCGCCCGCAGAAAATAGCCGTATAATCTTGGATTGTAAGTGCGGAGGATGGCTTCGTACCCAGCGGCGTCGCCAGCCTGGGCGGAACATATCGCATCTCGAAGCTGCTGAGTATCCATCACAAGCACAGTCGCCAAAAATTTCTAAAAAATCTTTTCATGAGCTTAACGCCAGAAGCCAACAGATATTGCGGCTTTTTTACAGAAGGCTTTCATTTTATCCCGCCAGGCCCAGCGGGACTGCAACATTGTCAAATCTCCGCTCGATGTGATCGACAGGATTTTCTGGTGGGGTTTCCTGCTTTTCAAACACACAATCTTGAAAGGGCATGATACCAGCTCAGGGCCTGATGCTGTGGTTGCTGATTTCAGGCTGAGCCGATTCGTGAACGAATCGAAGCTGAAGGTTCACTAAACAAAAGAGATGGGCCTTACTGGACTCGAACCAGTGACCTCACGGGTGTGATCCGTGCGCT
>JAOZNE010000247.1:1595-2957 GCA_029933955.1 Phycisphaerae bacterium | reverse complement strand
GAACCAGCTACGATGTTGCTGCTGAGCATCGGCGGACTTGGCATCATTGTCAAACGTCGCCGAAAAATGTAGCACAGCCGCCCCCGGCTGTGGGGTGTAGCACAGCTGTGAGAGTTTGAGTGTGATTTGTTAATCTTAAACCGTTGGCCTGTCGCGCGACGGTGCAGCGAGACAACTTAGCCGGTATGGAGATAAATGCCCATCCGGTGGCTCTGCCGCTGGGCAGAAAATATAGCCGGGACAGGTAACTGAGCAGCCTGTCCCGGCGTTTTTATGCGCCGATGGGGAAATGGCAAAAAAAACTTGTATGCCAAAGGGAGTATCGGTAGCATACCCCCCTGCTGTGTGTTGTGGTGCCATGCTGTTTGTTTTTGCTGATAACTGATTACTGATAACTGTTTTTCAACAACTGATAGAAGGACTTGAGATGACTCCGCGAGAAAGAATGTTGACCGCTCTGGATATGGGCAAGCCCGACAGGCTGCCTGGCACGATTCATCAATTTCAGCCTTACTACCTCGAAAAACATCTGGGCGGAATAAGCGACATCGAAGCCTTTGAGAAGTTCGACATGGATGCCGCCATAATGTGTTGGCCGCTGGACCGGGCCGTCCTGACTGGGCCCGACTGGCAGGTCGAGTCGAAAGTTTTGCAGGAGACGCCCAACAAAGTTATCCAGCATACCATCACAACTCCCGATGGCCTGCTGAGCTATTCGACCGAACAGATTCCCGAAACCACTTATATTAAAGAGCATCTCGTGAAAAGGCCTGAGGATATTTATCTGGTCGAAAAATATATGCCCATCCCCAAGCTGGATATCGAGACGGTCAAAAAGGCCAAGGAGCGGCTTGGCGATGGCGGGATTTTGCGAGGGACTCTGCCCTACCATCAGGGCGGCGTTTGGCAGGATGCGTGCGAACTTTTCGGCACGGAAAATATGATCATGGCTGGGATGGACGACCCCGACTGGGTCGGCGAGTTCATGAAAATTCTCATGGAAAAGAAGCTCCGATTCGTCGAGGAGGAAATGAAGGACGCCCCTTACGACCTGGTCGAAAATGGCGG
Source organism: Phycisphaerae bacterium (assembly GCA_029933955.1). Classification (GTDB taxonomy): domain Bacteria; phylum Planctomycetota; class Phycisphaerae; order SM23-33; family SM23-33; genus B1-G9. Next base: position 1,889 of record JAOZNE010000247.1, on the reverse strand, counting down.
CGGCGCAGCCTCGACGACGGTTATCTCGCCGAAATTTTTCGAGGATTTTACCGTCCCCTACGACAAGCAGGTTCACGAGGCTCTGCACGAAAAGGGCTACAAAGTGGTCTATCACACATGCGGCGGCATGATTCCGATTTGCGAGCTTATCGTCAAAAATGGCTGTGATGCAGCCGAGACGCTGGCGCCGTCCGGCGTTGGCGGAGACGTGGACGAGCCGTCGGTAGTGAAAGAAAAAATCGGCGACAAGGTCTGCCTGATAGGTGGCCTGGACCAGTTCAATATCCTGACGAA
>JAOZNE010000247.1:0-1495 GCA_029933955.1 Phycisphaerae bacterium | reverse complement strand
GGCGTTTTTCCTGCCAGGTTTTTTCGTCGCTGGGCTGGTAGGTTATCACCTCGAAAGACGCTCGCATCACTCGCCGAATGTCTGCTGGAGTTTTGAGTATCCCAAGGGCCAGGGCCTGGCCAAGCGCGTTGCCCATCGCGGTGCACTGGTCGACGCCGGCGTAGACAGCCAGGCCAGACGCATCGGCGGTGAGCTGACAGAGCAGCTTGTTTTTAATGCCCCCACCCACGAGATAAAGGCTCGCCAGCCGCTTGCCGGTAAGCTCAGCAACGGACTCCAAAGCCACGCCGTACTGCAAGGCCAGGCTCTCCAAAACGCATCGCACCAGCTCGCCCCGACTGGCGGGGGCAGCCTGTCCCGTCTTGGCGATTAGCTCCAACAACGCCTGCTCCATATCCGCCGGCGCCATCAGCGACGGGTCAGCTACGTTCACCAGCGCCTGGGTCTGGGCCGCCCGGGCCTCGGCGGTGATGCGATTATAATCCCACGGGTCGCTGGGCTTGTCCCACTTGCGACGCAGCTCTTGCACCAGCCAAAGGCCTGAAATATTCTGGGCCAGGTACCAGCCTCCGATCGTATATTCGTTCGTAAAATGCAGGTCCAAACACCGCTGGGTAGCAACGGGCTTGTCCACCATCGTTCCGAGGATGCTCCATGTTCCACAGCTGAGAAACGCCCAGTTATCCCCCACCGCCGGCACGGCTGCCAGGGCGGCGGAGGTGTCGTGTCCGCATGTCGCTATGACCGGCACGGCGTGTTTCATGCCGGTTTCCTCTTGCACCGTCTCGCTTAGCGGGCCTATAACGGTTGTCGGCTCGACGACATCGCCGAACATCTTCGGCAGGGAGAACGCGTCGATAATTTCGCGCGACCATTGGCAGTGGGTGCCCATCAGATTGCTCGTGTTGAGAATCGACATCTCCGAGACAGCCTTGCCCGTCAGGAAATAGTGAAACAAATCCGGCATGTTCAAAAACCGCTTGGCTATGCCCAGCAGCGGCGATTCGTCGCGCTGCATCGCCAGCAGTTGGAACAGCGAACTTATCGCCCAGGGTTCATACGCGGTCAGTTCGAAAACTCGTTCAGTCGACATCGTCCGGTTCGAGTAGTCGTGAATGCCGTCGGTTCTGCTGTCGCGATAGCACACCGGATTGCCCAGCAGTTTGCCGTCGCTGCCGAGCAGGCCGAAGTCCACGCCCCAGGTATCGACGCTAATGCCAGCCGGCACGACGCCGCGGCCAGCGCAGATGCCGATGCCCGCGAGCACCTCTCCCAGCAGGGCTGGGAAGTCCCAGTATATCGTGCCGCCCATGTTCACACGGCGGTTGGCGAAGCGATGGATTTCCTCCATCTCAACCTGGTCGCCGACAAGCGACACGACGACCCCCCTGCCACTCTCAGCCCCGAGATCAAAGGCTAAAAACTTATCACAGTTCGACATGTTTTCTCCGGTAACCATTCATAAAAACTACTACGAAAACGCAAAGACGAATTT
>JAOZNE010000246.1:0-2970 GCA_029933955.1 Phycisphaerae bacterium | reverse complement strand
CTGTGTGAGAACGAGATTTTTGAGCCACCTCTCTTACGCGGCTGTCGAATCCAATAGTTGGATTCGAGAATTATTGTGCAACAGGCTCACTGATTACTTTTTAGGAAACCCTCGCTGTGAATAATATCGAAGAAATCCTGGCCGACCTGCGGGCAGGCAAGATGATAGTTCTGGTCGACGACGAGTCGCGCGAGAACGAGGGCGACCTGGTTTGTGCCGCTGAGGCTGTAACGCCGGAAGCTATAAACTTTATGGTTACCCATGGTAGGGGTATGGTCTGCATGCCGCTGACCAGCGACCGGGCTGACAAGCTGAACCTGCCACCACAGGCCAGTCAAAACACATCGCAATTTACCACCGCTTTTACCGTTACCATCGACGCCGCGGAGGGGATATCCACTGGCATAAGCGCCGCCGACCGCGCCCATACGATACGCCAAGCTGCCCACGACGATGCCAGGCCTGATGACTTCGTCAGGCCTGGACATATCTTTCCGCTGCGAGCTGTCGATGGTGGAGTGCTGGTTCGCGTTGGTCAAACCGAGGGCAGCGTGGACCTCGTCAGGCTCGCTGGCCTGAAGCCTGTATCGGTTATCTGCGAGATTATGAACGCCGACGGCACCATGGCCAGGCGCGACGACCTCGACGCGTTCTGCAAGATGCACGATCTGAAAATGTGCTCCGTCGCCGATGTTGTGCGACATCGGCTGGGTTGCGAAAAGCTGGTAAAACGCGAAGCCCAGGTAGACCTGCCAACCGAGTCGGGCCTGTTCCATTTAATAGCCTACTCCTCCCTGGTCGATGAGCATCCGCACCTGGCCTTGTGCTACGGCGGCGTCGGCCAACCCGACGAAAACGGCGAGCCTGTCGTCCACGAGGAACCCGTGCTGGTGCGAGTGCACAGCGAATGTCTCACCGGCGATGTCTTCGGCTCGCAGCGATGCGACTGCGGCGCCCAGCTCCACGCCGCGATGGAAGCGGTAGTCCAAGCGGGCAAGGGCGCGGTGGTATATATGAGGCAGGAGGGCAGGGGCATTGGTTTGGTGAACAAGCTCAAAGCCTACGAACTGCAGAGCAACCACGACATGGATACCGTCGAGGCGAACCTGCATTTAGGCTTCCAGGCTGATCAGCGAGACTATGGCGTGGGCAATCAGATACTGCGAGACCTGGGCTTGAAAAAACTGCGACTGCTGACGAACAACCCCCGCAAAATCTTCGGCCTGGAGGGCTTTGGCCTGACCATCACAGAGCGTGTGCCACTTGTCATCACGCCAGGCCAACACAGCCAACACTACCTGCAAACCAAAAAAGACAAACTAGGCCACCTGCTAGGGGAAAAGTAAAAGCAGCCATGCCACCCAATTTTCTGTCCCTATAAGCCTGTTGCACAATTCGGGCCTGACAAAATTTGACAAGTGAATAATACGCGTTTGGTGGGTATAACGCGGCCAATGGATTGATTTGAGCACTGCGAAAAGATTCCCATGGCTTATAATTTTGAGCCACCTCTCTTACGCGGCTATCGAATCCAATGGTTGGATTCGATAATTATTGCGCGACAGGCTCTAATCTTCTTCTAAAAAATCTGTGAAATCTGTGGACCGCTTTTGCCTATTCCCTACTTGCCTATTTCGCAGCTTCTTTCCAGAGCATTTCTTCGACTTTTTTGAAGCTCTTGAATGCGTCGAGTAGTTGTTTTCGCACTTCGGTTACCTGCTTAGCTGCGGCGGGGTCTTTTTCGTCGAGTTGTCGCAGGGCTTTGAGTTTGGTTACGACGATATTCATTTGTGTGCTGGCTTCGCAGAAGGCTGTGGTGGCGTCGTAGATATTTGTGGAGCGGATTTTCTTTTCGTCGGGCTTGTACAACAGCCGCCAGGGGTTTCGTCGGATTTCCTTCGAAGCTGCCTCCAGGTTGGCAGAGACTGCAACCATGTTGTCGATCATCTCGTCGAGATTGTCCGAATTGCCGACGATGAGTTTTTTTATCCTGCCACTGGAAACGTCGAGATTGTTGGCGGTCTTGAGAATCGCGGTAGCTATGCTCCGCACCTGCACGAGCAGTTGGTGGACATCCTTCTGAATGTAGCTGTCGATTTTCGAGGAAATATTGACAAGCCGTTTCGAGGTAGCTTTGATATTGGCCAGGATCGTCCCAGCCTTTTTGGCGTCGGTTTCCGGCGCGACGTTGGCGGTGATTTCGGATATTTTTTTCGACGCAGCCAGCAGATCGCCAGCCATGGCTTTGATCTTGGCCAGGAGCGAGCCTTCGATTTTCGCGTTTAGCTCGTTCACCATGGTGTTGGAAATTTTTTTGAGGTTCTTGGAGATAACGTTGAAGTTGTCCATCACCTCGCCCAGCCCGCCTGCGATGAGGATGGGATGTTTTTCGTCAGCTAAGCCCTTGGCGGGCGAGCCTGTGGATGTGATTACCAAAAACCCCTCGCCCAGCAGCCCAGTTGAAACCTTAGCCAGGCCGTCGGCGTACACAGTCAGGCCTTTCTTGTCGAACTCGACCACATAAAGCGTGCGCTGATTGGCGGTGTCTATCGTAATCGAGGCTATCCTGCCGACCTTGACGTCGTTGATTTGGACCGCGTAGTCCGGAGCCAAGCCCAAAGGCCCGCCGGTGTTTTTTGCGTAGAACACAGCCCGGCTGGTCGGGCTGTAAAAAATGTTCGACGCCCCAAGCCAAAAGACAACCCCCAACAATATCGCCAGGGCCACGATGACGAAAATCCCAGCCTGCAACTCGCTACGTTTTTTTTTAGGCATTACGTTCTCCAGATAAGCTGGGCGGTGACGGTGTCGACAAGCCCAGGCCAGGCTCTAAAGATAGCCAATCCACCCAGACCACGCAAGGGCGAGTCTTTAGAAAATGACGAATGACGAAAAAAGAAAGAAACAGAAGATGTTAGAGCAATTTAAGTATGAGGTGCCGTATTGCCGATAGAGTTGGTATGGCATGGA
>JAOZNE010000048.1:0-11431 GCA_029933955.1 Phycisphaerae bacterium | reverse complement strand
TTCTGTTCACCCTTGCCAGTCGAGCCTATGTTGTCTCGCATGGAGGTGTCGGCTTGGATGTTTTTCATTTTGTAATAGTCCATGATGCCCAGGTTGCCGCTGCGGAAAGCTTCTGCCATGGCTTTGGGAATATCCGCTTCCGCCAAAACGACCTTGGCCCGGTTCTCGACCACCGTTGCCCGCATTTCCTGTTCCAACGCCAGGGCCATGGCTCGGCGTTTTTCCGCCTCAGCCTGGAACCTGCGTTTGTCAGCCTCAGCCTGGTCGGCTTGGAGCGAAGCCCCGATGTTGCTGCCGACGTCCACATCGGCGATGTCGATAGAGAGAATCTCGAAAGCTGTGCCGGCGTCCAAGCCTTTGGACAGCACCGCTTTGGATATCCGGTCGGGATTTTCCAGCACACTTTTGTAGGTGTCCGACGAGCCTATGGTCGTAACAATTCCCTCGCCCACCCGCGCGATGATGGTTTCCTCGGTAGCTCCGCCGACGAGCCTGTCTATGTTGGCCCGGACGGTAACGCGAGCTTTGGCTTTGACCTGAATGCCGTCCCGGGCCACGGCGTCGATGGTTACCTTGCCGCTGGCTGCGTTCGGGCAGTCGATGACCTTGGGGTTCACCGATGTCTGAACCGCTTCGAGAATATCGCGCCCCGCCAGGTCGATAGCCGTTGCCAGTTGGAAGCTGAGATTGATATTTGCGCGGTTGGCAGCGATAAGCGCGCGGACGACGTTCATCACGCGCCCGCCAGCGAGGTAGTGCGTCTCGAGTTCTTCGGTGCTAAGTTGCAGCCCAGCTCGCACAGCCTGGATCCGACTGAGAACGATGGTCTGCGGATTCACTTTTCGCAGTTTCATGCCGATAAGCTCGAAGATACCAACCCCAGCCTTGGCTGAGAGTGCTTGTATCCACATGCCAAACATCGGCAGGAAGATGGCTAGGAATACGATTACGATGAGGATGAGGATGCCAATGCCGATCCATCGGAACGATCCGCCGCCCTGGGCTGCAGCTGCAGCTAGTAGTAAATTTGTAGTCAACATTTCTTGGCCTTTCAGTTGGTGTTATTATTTTGTGGTTTCCTGCACCGCCCGGACGACAACGTCCGTGCCGTATGCTTTAATTACGCGAATTTCACTGCCCTTGTCAATCATTTCCCGCTCAGCCCGCGCGATAACTCGCTTGCCTTCGATGCGGACGACCCCAGCGGGCCTAAGGTCGCAGTCAGCCAGGCCTGTCTTGCCGACCAGCTCAGCCAAGGCGTCGGACTGCGGTGCAGCTGCGCCTGTAGCGTCGGGGGCGTCTTTGAGAAACAGCTTTTTGCCCAACGGCGTGTCAGGCAGCAGGCGAACCATAAAATACAAATAGGCTGGCGTGCCGATGACCACGCCCAGCAGCACAAGGAACCCTACGCCCGAGCCGATGCGAAAACCGTAATACACCGCCCAAGCCTCCGCCAGCACGCCTATCAAAGCCAGGATGCCAAAAGATGGCGTGCAGACCTCCAGCAGGAACATCACACAGGCACCAAGCAGCAGGATCAGAATCATGCCCGCGTCGGTAATCTCGCCAGATGCTATGAGTTGCGGGAAAATTTCACAGGTCATCAGACGCCCTCCCGCACTTGGGCTACCACCGCGCGGTTGCCTTCGATTTTCACTATTTCCACAGCCTGGCCTGCCTCGATAAATGTACCCTCAGCGATGACATCGATAAGCTCGTCGTCGAACCTGCCCTGCCCTGCCGGGCGGAGCGTGCTGAGGGCCAGGCCTCGTTGGCCGGGGGCAAGGTGCAACAACGGCGAGTCGCCTGTCCTTGGCGAAGCGACCGCTGCGACCGCGGGGGCCAGGATTAGTTTGCTGCGTGTCAGCAGGGAGACTTTCGGCAGGTACTTTGCCAGGATAATCATCGCCCCAGCTGATGCTATGAACGCTACGCACAGGGCGAAGGCGCCGTTTTCGAATTGAGACCAGCCGATGTTCGTCGTAGGCCAGGGGAACTTGTCCGGGCTGTTTGGTATCAGCATAGCGCCCAGGCCCAGCACGCACAGCACAATACCGCTTATCCCCGCTACGCCAAAGCCCGGTATGACGAATATCTCCAGCAGAATCAGCCCGACGCCCAGGGCGAAGACGACGATTTCCCACCAGTTGGCCAGGCCTACGAGAAATTGGCTGCACAAAAGCGTAACGAGGCAGGCCAAGGCGATGGAGCCGAACACGCCGAAGCCTGGCGTGTGCATTTCCGTGTAGCCGAACAACAGCATCGCGAAGAATATAACCCCAGCTATGGCTGGGTGGGTGAGGAAATCTACCAGGTCTTCCGACCAGTTGTCGCCCAGCACGGTAGGCTTGGCGACGATGTTGAACCGCTCGATAAGCTCAGCGTACGGGTCGCTCGGCGGAGCTTTTACCAGGTCGGAAACGAAGCCTAGTTTAACAGCCTTCTGCGACGCCATCGTCAACAGCTTGCCCTTGGACAAGACAACACGCAGAAACTCCCAAGGCTTGGCTTTCCTGCCAGCGAAGGAGAAAAGTCCGCTGGCCTTGGCTTCGCTGCCGGGCGGGTTGCTGACCTTCGGGCGGAACTTGCTGGCCAGGACGTATCTCAGCTCGTGGGTGTCGCGGCTGCGAACCAGCCAAACTTCCTGGTCGTGTGAAACCATGCTCGTAGCCAGGGCGACGCTATAGCCATTTCGGCCTGCGGAGGACTCGAACTCCTCGCGGATGACGGTCTCGATTTTCTCCCGCTCGACGCCGGTGAGCTTGCTGCCCATAGCTATCGGGGCACAGTCGCCGATCTTGCCAACGGGCGTCATTATAATTTCGTCGCAAGCCAGGGCTATCATAGCCCCAGCTGAGATAGCCCACTTGCGAACATAGCAGACTACATAGATATCGTTGAGGTCGCTCTTGATAAGCTCGCAGATTTTCAGAGCGGAGAGAACCTCGCCGCCGGGCGTGTCCATGTCTATGATGATAAGCTGAGCGCCCTTGCCGAGGCATCGCAGAGCTTTGCGTTTGATAGCCTGGTAGGTCTTTTTGCGAATCTGCTCGCGGATGGGGATGACGAACGCCCGCTCGATTTTTTCGGGCAGCGCGGGCTTGTCGAGCTTGGGCTTGGGGGCGAACCAACCTTCGGGCGTAATTTCCGCCCCGGCAGGCGCCCTGGCAAGCCAGGCTGGTTTTTTAGGGGTATTTTTAGAGGCTGTTTTAGCAGCAGCCTTGTCGGATTTTTTGTCGCTGGCTGTCTTGCCAGCTTGCGGGGCGTCGTTCTTGTCGGCCGCAGACTCCGCCCAGGCCAGGCCCGTCAAGCCCGCAAACAGCAACACGAATAATACCGTTCGATTCATAGCCACATTGTACGCCCGAGCTGTAGGTCATGCCCAGCACTTATTTGCCAAAATCCAAAATTGTGATTTTTCCGTTCGAAATGGCCACTTGCCATACATCGCAAATAAGTGCTGGGTCGCATAATGAAAGCCTGCCTTTAGATTTACTACAAAGTTTCGCAGTTATCCCACAACCAGTAGATAAGACGGGTAGACAGCTTCGTAGGAGCTAAGGCAAAAAAAATGGATTCCCGCCTTCGCGGGAATGACACGAGGGGAAACCAACCAATCAACCAGTCAACCAGTCAACTAATCACCCAGTCAACCAGTCAACCAGTCAACCAATAACCTTGTCCGCTATTTTTCGCACTCGCCCTACGAGGGCTTGGGCCTGGGCCAGTTGCGGAGCTTCGGCGAAGATTCGCATGATGGGCTCGGTGTTGCTCGCCCGGACATTAATCCAGCCATCTGCCAGGTCTATCCGCAAGCCGTCAGCGTCGTTAAACTTCGCTTCGGGGTTTTTGGCGAACTCTTCCCGGGCAAGCGATATCACCTCCGCCGCAGCTTCGAGCGGGCAGGGCAGCTTGGTTTTTACCAGATGATACGATGGGATATCCGCCGCCAGCTCGCTGAGCTTCTTGCCGGTTTCGCTCGCGTATTGCAGTATCATCGCCATGCCCACCAGGCTGTCGCGGACGGGGACGACCCGAGGCTCGATGACCCCGCCATTGCCCTCGCCGCCGAAAATACAGCCATTGGCCAACATCGCCTCGACGACATTCGCTTCGCCCGTGGGTGTGCGGAAAACCTCGCACCCAGCTGACTCTGCCAGGTCGTCGATCATCCTGCTGGTGCAAAGGTTCGTCGCCAGCGGACCCTTGCGATGAGACAACACAAACGCCGCTGCCAGGGCGAGCGTATATTCCTCGCCGATGAATCGCCCAGCTTCGTCCACCACCACAAGCCTATCCGCGTCGGGGTCTTGTGCAAAGCCGATGTCCGCCCGGTGCTTGCGGACGGCGTCGCAAAGGTCGGCCAGGTTCTCCTCGATAGGCTCGGGCGTGTGGGCGAACATGCCGTCAGGCCGGCCATTGATATGCACGACCTCGCAGCCCAGTTTGCTCAGGAGCATCGGCGTAACAACGCACCCCGCTCCGTTGATGCTGTCCAGCACGACCTTGAACCGCCGGGCAGCCACGCCGGTAACGTCGGTAACGGCACAAACCGCGTCGATGTGCATCGGGTGGGTTCTGCTGTTGACGCTCTCTCGCCCCACAGCCAGCCCAGCTTGCGTGGCGAACTTGCCGCTCTGCCAGATTTCCTTCAGCTCATTGGCCTGGGTTGCGGGCAAGGCTACGCCGCTAGGCTGAAGAAATTTTATGCCGTTGTACGGGTGCGGATTGTGTGACGCGGTGATAATAACCCCGCCGTCGGCTTCGAGCAGGCGGGTCATCAGAGCAGCTCCGGGCGTCGTTACCACGCCCAGGTCTACCACGTCCACGCCACAGCTCAACAGCCCAGCGGTAACGGCGTTTTTTATCATCGCCCCGCTAGGTCGGCTGTCCCGCCCGAGGACGACCTTGCTGCCAGCTCCGAGCATACTGCCAAACGCACAGCCAAAGTCCGTCGCCACCGCAGCGGTAAGAGTACCGCCAACCGTCCCACGAACGCCCGAAACACTTACGATCAATCTGTCCATTAAAAAATTCTCCAATCTGAATTGCCACCCGACAGATTACCGGACTTGGCCCGGCTATTCCAGCTAGAAAAAATCTTACACATCATTCCGCCCCTGCTTTTTCGTAGCTAATTTTTCGCGGGTTTTGTAATGTGTAGCAGCGGGGGGCGTTTTGCCGATAAGGGTCTGATGAAAGATATGGACGAGACAGCCCAGCCTTTTTTACCGGACGACGAGTCGTTGGCTATGGTCGATGATGCCAAGTCGCGGGCGACCTCGCCAGGCCAGGCTGGTGGGATGAGTCGCCGGAGTTTTCTCAAGTGCGCGTCCCTGGCCATCGGAGCGGCGACTGTGGGCGGAGCGGTAGACGCCCTGGCCATCGAGCCTCACTGGTTCAAGGTAACCCGCCATAATATCGTCGTGCCGAATCTCCCGTCAAAATGGGACGGCGTTACCATCGCCCAGATCAGCGATATTCACGTCGGGCCTAATTCCACCCTCGCCCACGCCCGCGAGATAGTGGACATGTGCAACGACCTCAGGCCTGATGTCATAGCCTTAACGGGCGACTACGTGAGCAAAGCCAACGCTATCACGCAAGCTCTGGTCGAGGTGTTGCGAGACCTGCGAGCCGGGGTCGGCAAATTCGCTGTGCTGGGCAATCACGATTACTGGGCCAATGCCACCGGCGTTATCGCCTCGCTACGGTCAGCTGGGATACCGCTGCTGAAGAACAGCCATCGCATCGTTACCCGGGCGGGCGAACCTTTGTGCTTCGCCGGCGTGGACGACCTGTTCACAGGCCGGTCTGACGCTGCCCAGGCCTTAGCTGGGGTCCCGCGGGGAACCGCTCGGATACTTCTTTGTCATAACCCGGACTACGCCGAAGAGCTCCCCGCCGAGCCTCGCGTTGACCTGATGCTCGCAGGCCATACGCATGGCGGGCAGGTGGTCTTGCCATTCATAGGCCCGCCGGTGTTGCCAATAAAACATCGCAAATACGCGGCTGGGCTGGTAACTGGGCCTCGATGCGGGGTTTTTGTCTCTCGCGGTCTGGGCATGGTGGGGGCACCCATCCGCTTTAACTGCCGCCCGGAACTGCCGTTGATAACGATGAAAAGTTATCAGTAGTCAGTTATCAGTAAAAGCAAAACAGCAAACCACGGATAGACACTGACAAACACGAATTTTGTTTGAAAAAAAAGAACTTCATGCTCCTCATGTGCTTCATGGTGAGCTTGATATTCTTTTGCGGTGAGTTCTCGCAGGGTTATTGACTAAATGAAACGACGGACGATACTTTTGACAGCTTGCGGCTTGGTTCTTGCTTCGATTGTTTGCACGGGGTTGATGCCGGGGTCGGGATCTGAGGTAACTAAAGACTCTTCCGCCATCGCCCCTGTTGGCCCGGGCGCCGCCGGGTTTGGCGAGTTTCGTGGCATGTGTCTCCAGCTTCACAACGCCGAGAAAGATCATCCATACGCGAAATATATAGACGAAATCGCCCAAGGGGGAGCTGGGGTGCTTTGCCTCGTCGTGCCGGGTTATCAGGAAAACGCAGGCTCTGTAAGCATTCGCGTCAAGCCGGGCCGAACCGTTACCGACGAAAAACTTGTCGAACTTATCCGCCTGGCCCGGTCGAAAAAACTCCGCGTGATGCTCATGCCCATGGTGTTGCTGAGCAACCCTCGCAACAACGAATGGCGGGGGAAAATCAAGCCTGACAACTGGGACGAGTGGTGGAGCCAATACACCGCCTTCATTATGAAATACGCGAAACTCGCCCGCCTGGGCGGGGCGGAAATATTTTCGGTAGGCTCGGAACTGGTCTCCACCGAAACGCAAACAGGCCAATGGAAAAAACTCATCTCGCAGGTTCGCAGCGTGTTTCCAGGCCTGCTCACATACTCCGCAAACTGGGACCACTACCATGTGCCGAAGTTCTGGGCCCAGCTTGACCTGGTCGGCATGACGAGCTACTTCACATTGGCCAAGCAAGCCAATCCCACGCCAGCCCAGCTGGACGAAGCATGGCGCGAGATCAAACAGGAAGTCCTCGTTTGGCAGAAGACGGTAAACAGGCCTATCCTTTTTACTGAGGTAGGTTGGCCTAATCAGCAGACCGCGGCGCAGTTCCCCTGGAACTACTACGCAGCTGCGGACAAACCCGACCCAAAACTCCAGGCTGACTGTTTCGAGTCTTTCTTCCGAGCCTGGGCGGGTGAGCAGGCGGTGGCTGGTTTTTTGGTCTGGGAATGGCGGAACCATCCGAACCAGAAAACAAGCCCAGCGGAAGACACCTCGTATCGACCCTGCGACAAACCCGCGATGAAAGTCATCCAACGATACTTCCTTCAGCCTGATGTGATGTCCCGACAAAAAAACAAAAAATTTTTTACCACGAAAGAACGCGTAGAAAAAAGTAATCAGTAAAAAAGAAACATGCGAGCCTATTGCAGAGATGTAGCCCAGCCGCCCTCGGCTGGGAAGTTTGTGTGGAAAAACAAACAGAAAAACACGGGCGAGACGCCCATGCTACGAAAAACACAACTTCCTCCCATGTCATTTGTTTTACGCTGCTTTTGCTTTTACTGATAACTGATTACTGATAACTTTTTTTATAACCGTTCACACAAAAACAAGAACTACGGATAAGCACAGATAGACACAGATATTTAAAACGGCGAAAAACACGAAAGAAAAAACAAAAAACTTCATGGTAAACTTTGTTTTTTACGATAATTCGTGTTTATTAGTGTTCATTCGTGGTTCTTTTCTGTGAACGGTTACCTTTTTTCTACTGGCAAATCCGAAATCTAAAATCCGAAATCCAAAGATGGGTCGATTCGTGAAATCTGTCAGCTTGGTTCGCTCTGCCTTGGCGGGGCTGGGGGATTTGTTTGTGCCGGGGCTTTGCCCTGGGTGCAGCCAAGCCAAGCCCGGACCTGACGGGCTTTGTCAGACGTGCAACGTCGAGTTGCTTTCTCTGGTAGCCTTGCCTTACTGCCCGCGCTGTGGCTCGACGCTGGGGGTAGGAATACCAGCCTACGACGACGGCTGTTGGCAGTGTCCAAACCCCCTGCCGAGGTTCGACCGCGTGTTTAGACTCGGGCCATACGCGGGCCCGCTTCGCCGGGCGATACGCAGCTTAAAGTACCACGGTCGCCAAGACCTGCTCGGACGGCTCGGCGGCATGTTGGCCCAGGTTGTCCGGGCCAATTCCCACGAGCCTTTGCTGGAGCGGTACGACGTCATTGTGCCCGCTACGATGCACTGGGTTCGCCGACTTGTCCGGGGGGCGGACCACGCAGCCCTCCTGGCCAATGCCTTGTCCAAACCTTTGGGCGTACCGTGCGGACAGGAGCTTCGACGCGTCCGCAACACTCCGCCGCAGGTGTACCTCAGCCGGGCCAAGCGAATAGTCAACGTGCGCGGCGCCTTCATCGCCCCCAGCCCGCTTTCAGTGCAAGGCTCGCGCGTGCTGTTGGTGGACGACGTAACCACCACCGGCGCCACTGCCAACGAATGCGCCAGAACGCTGCTCCAAGCTGGCGCCACCTGCGTATCGCTGGCTGTCATCGCCAAGGCGGAAAAACCCGCGGCCTACACAGAACACTGGCAGAACGTGTGAAATTTATTTCGGATTGCAGATTTCGGATTTCGGCTGTTTCACGAACAAGCCCGATATCGTGGCTGCAAATACCGCAACCACACCACCCGCCCCCTGGGTTAAGGATTGCCCATCGAAGCAGCCCTGAAAAGGCGAAACATATCAGCCCAGGGCAACTTTCGCATAGATAAATTGTTCAACTCCGCCAGAAAAAAGGCCACTCACCCCATCGCCGTGGTACCATCGTTGATAGCTTTAGTGGAGGTTTGACGCAAATGAAACCTATGAAAATTATAGTTGAGCGGCACCCTGACACATACGTAGCTTACCCACTCGGAATCAAAGGGGTTGTGGTCGGCCAAAGTGATCCGTACAAAGCTGCGGTCGCGGACCTCAAGTCCGCACTGCACTTTCATGTAGAAGCCTTCGGAACCGATACGCTGGCTGTGGACCCGCCGATTATCGAAGCGTCTGTTGCCGAGGTAGTCCCCGTGGCTACCCCGCATACAGCCACGGTGTAGCCACGCCACCCAAAACTCCTATTCCCTACTTGCCTATCATCTCGCTACCTGATGGGCTTGGTTTAGTGCTCGCCAGGTTTTTGCTCCTCGGTCTAGTAGACCTAGCGTTTCTAAGGACATTGCCAGGGTCTGCTGTACTTCGGGCTTGTGTGGAAACTCGGGTTGGTTAGCTTGCATTTCCTCTGTCAACTTCTCCAGCAGGTCAGCTTGGGTATATGCTACGCCCAGGCGATAATGGAAGTCTATCTGGGCTTGGCCAGGCTGCATTATGCGGAGGAATACGTTGGCAGCTGCTTTGTCCTTACCCTGTTCGTGCAAGACCACGCCCAGCTTGAGTTGCGATGGCAGATGGGTTTTGTGATATCGCACAGCCTGGGCGAATTGACGAGTTGCCTCCTCGAACCGCCCAAGCGACCGCAGCAGCACGCCATAGTGGAACCGAGCGTCAGCCCGATCGCCCTGGCGGTCTACCCACTCGGCATGACATTGCAGTTCGGACTGTAGCCTGTCTTCCGGCAGGACAGGCCCGGACGTATGCTCACCGGTCTCGACCCGCTGGAGAAACTCATCCGCGACCGTGATTTTCCAGTGCAGCTTGATCATCTGAACGTGCAGCCTGGTGCAGTCAGGCTCGCAAGCTACCGCCTGGTCGAAGCTGCCGGCAGCCTGGCTGGCCCTACCAGCTGATGCCTGAGCAACACCAAGCCCGAGATAGTTAGCCAACAGTTTTTCCTGCTGGGCTCCAGCCAGGCCAAAGGCTTCGGCAGCTTCTTCCCATCGTCCAAACGCGGTGTGATGCACCGCCAACTTCGCCAGCGCCTCGACATAGCCAGGCTGAATGTCCAACGCTTCGTGGAAGTTTTTCACCGCCAGATCGTCGTCGCCAGCCATGCTGTAAAGGTTCGCTATCCTGACGTGAAGGTCCGCGAAAGGCCCTTGCTCCTCGATCGAATCCCGCGTGAGTTTAATAGCTTCGCGCAGGTTCCCCGCGGCGACCAGTGCGGTAACCCGCTCGTCCTCCAGTGCCCAGTTTTCAGGCTCCATCGCCAGGACGGTCTGAAAAGTCTCCACCGCCTGGTCGTATTGACCAGCTCGGAATTGCAGGTTCGCCAGCGTCGAACGTAGCCAGGTGTCTTCCGGAATAGCGTGGCAGATGTGGGTGTACTGGTCGATAGCTTCGTCCATTTTATCAGCCTGTATAGCAATGGCCCCCAGGCGAAACCGGGCTGATACAAGCGTCTCGTCCAGCGAAGAAGCTCGGCGGAAGTGCACCGTAGCTGCGGTTGGATTGGCGAGTTTTTCGTAGCAGTATCCCATCGCCAGCTGCACCGCGGGCTGCTCGGCATCGCTGCGGTCCAGCACCCGCAATTGCTCCAAAGCATTGGCGGTGAGACCCTGTTCCCCCAGCACCGCCGCCAGGGCTGCCCGGGCAGCGACGTTGTGATGATCGTGGCCACATGAACGCGAAAACAACTCCCGCGCCTGGTCGCAACGACCCTCTCGCCAATGCTCCAGCCCAGCAAGAAAGCTCGACTCGCTAGGCGTTGGGCCGCCATAATCGCAAGTGTCTCCCTGGGAAAGCTCTGTGTTGTCCTGGTGTCCCTGCCAATAAAACGGCCTAAGTATCTCCCTGAGATCGCAGTCCAGACCGCGTCCCATCGCCTCCAGAAGTATGCTCACAAATATCCACCTTTTCTATATAGCGTCCACGGCTATGCCCAAGCGCCTCCACGCCGGGCCGAACGCACAACTTGGTTCACACCCCTATATTCGGCAAGAAAAACACAGCGATTAAGTAAGAGAATCAAAAGTTTGAGGTTTTTTTCAGGCAACCAGATAAGAAGGACTTAATGACGAATTTTGAAGTCCGAATGACGAATCAATGACGAATTCCCAAGCCCGAAACGGACCCCGTTATCAAAGCTGCCTTGGCCCATTTCTGGTTTGTTACGATACATCCGTTTGAAGATGGCAATGGCCGCATCGCCCGGGCCAGCGGACATGGCCCTGGCCCGGGTTGACGGTACACCTCAACGCTTCTACAGCATGTCCTGGCAAATTGAAGCTGAGTAACGGGACCACTATGATGTGCTTGAGAAGCCCTAAAAGGGCGACATGGATATTACAGATTGGCTGCTATGGTTTGTCGAGTGTCTCGGCAGGTCGCTAATACTACAGCGCGAAGTAGTCGTAATTTATCCGGGATACACGAGGTTAATTGATCGGCTTCGATGCCCAGTTCTTGCAGACGGTGAAGAGTTCGTTTCGTGTGGCTCTCGCGGGCTTGTCGATTC